>DRLF01000091.1 GCA_011051425.1 Thiolapillus brandeum
GCCCATTCGTCCTGCCGTTGTGGAAGTGAAAACACGGCTGAAATCGGATCTGGGGCGCCTGCTGCTGGCAAACAGCATTACACTCACGCCCGGAACCCTCACTATCGATATCAAAGGCGATCATATTCTCGTGCATTGGGTGGATTGCGCGCCCGGCACGGATCTGGACACTGCAACGGCTGAAATCGTCGGGCAATTCGAATCTCATCTGCTGGAGTTCCTCTATTGAACCTGAATATTGCAGAGTACCTGGCTCTGGGCCTGATGGGTGCTGCCCTGCTGCTGAGCCTGTACCGCCTGCTGCGGGGGCCTTCTGCGGTGGACCGTGTGGTGGCGGCGGATACGCTTTCCGTGATCATCACAGGTGGTATCGCCATGCTGGCATGGCTGCTGCACAGCGTGCTCTACCTCGACGTGGCGCTGGTCTATGGGGTACTGGCCTTCATTGGCACCGTTGCTGTTGCGCGAACTATCGAAGGTGGCCGCCCGTGAGGTATGTTGGTGATTTCTTCCTGCTGCTGGGCGCAGCCTTCATGCTGCTCGGTGCGCTCGGGCTGGTCAGGATGCCGGACGTGTACAACCGGATTCAGGCCGCAGCCAAGTCCGCAACCCTGGGCGCTATCGCTCTTCTGCTGGGGCTGGCTTTTCTGCAGCCGGGCTGGTGGGCCAAGCTGTTGCTGATTGGCCTGTTTATCCTGTTTACCAACCCGGTGGGCTCATCGACCATAGCCCGTGCGATTCACCTGGCCGGTGTCCGTCCCTGGCAGGTAACGGCGAAGGAAAAACTGGAGGACAGGTCATGATGACAATGGTCGTGGCGGTGCTGGTCGTTCTCATGCTGGCAACAGCCTTGCTGGTACTGGTGACGCCCAACATGATCGCTGCAGTGGCAGCGTCTTCAGCCGTATCTCTGGTCGTGTCGGTGCTGTTCGTCATGCTGCGTGCACCGGATGTTGCCATGACGGAAGCAGCCGTGGGAGCGGGACTGTCTGCCATGGTGCTGGCGCTGGGGCTGCGCCGTCTGGGTTTGTGGAAACTGGACAACCGGGAGAAAGACGATGCGTAATCTGATTTCCCTGCTCTTTGTCGGCGGCCTGGTCTTTCTGTTGCTGGTGCTGACGCTGCAGGCTCCCTTTGCCGAGGGGCCGATGCTGGTGGGCAAGGGCATTCTGCAACAGGGAACGGAAGAAACCGGCACAGCCAACCTGGTCACTTCCGTGGTGCTGGGTTACCGGGGTTATGACACTCTGGGCGAACTTTCCATTCTGTTTACGGCGGCGTTGGCACTGGGTGTGGTGCTGGGAAGGCGCCGTCCGGAAGCGCCACGGGATCTCGAGGCGGGACTGGTGCTGCGTGCCAGCAGCGATCTGCTTTTCCCCCTGCTGCTGGTAGTGGGGCTGTACATCATCCTCCACGGTCATCTCACCCCCGGCGGCGGTTTTCAGGGCGGCGTGATTCTTGCGGCAGCATTTTTTCTGCCGGTGCTGGCACGACCCTCCCAGCGCATCAGCCATGCCGGCCTGATGGCACTGGAGGCGCTTGCAGGCGCTGCATTCATCATCATCGGACTGTTGGCCATGAGGCATGGTGGACAGTTTCTGCAGCCCCTCCTGGACAAAGGCCAGCTGGGCAGCCTGTTGTCCGGAGGTACGCTGCCCCTGTTGTATATCGCTGTTGGCGTGAAGGTGGGCGCTGAACTGGCGGGGTTGCTGGTGCGTCTGGGTGATGCGGAGGCGGACAGTTGAATCAGCTTCCAGTGGAGTATCTTTTTTTCGTGGGCGCCATTGGCCTGGTGGGTATTGGTGTCGCAGGGATGCTGCTCTGCCGCAACCTGTTCCGGGTGCTGCTGGCGCTGGTGATCGCCGAGGCCGGCGCGAACCTGCTGCTGGTGCTCACCGGTTACCGCTGGGACGCCGTGGCGCCTATCGTCCTACCGGGAATGCCTGCAGGCACGACCATGGTCGATCCCGTACCCCAGGCGCTGGTGCTGACAGCTATCGTCATCGGTGTCGGCATACAGGCATTTGCGGTGGCTGTACTGATCAAAATCTATCATGGTTATGGCAGCCTGGATCGCCGCCGCCTGGCGGCCATGCTGGATCGGGACATGAATGAGCTGGCGGGAGTCGGACCGGGGCGCAGCCCCGAAGCACCCGCTGGCAAACGGCCGTTTCCCCCACCGGAACAGCAGGAGGGCAGATCATGAATGCTGTCGCTCTGCTGGTTGTTCTGCCGCTGCTGGCGGCTTTTCTGACACCAAGCCTGGGACGGGTATCGGGGCTTGCTGCAAAACTGTTGGGACCCGCTGTGCTGCTGTTCTGCCTGGGGCTGGTGTGGCACTACAGTACCGGTGACGGCCTGCCGTTTTCCATCGCCCTGGGCGGTTTTCTGCCTCCCCTGGGCATCAACCTGTATGTGGACAGCCTGGCACTGCTGTTTGCCGGTATCGTGTTTCTGCTGGTATTGCTCGCCTGGCCCTGGGGTGATGGCAGCAGGGAACAGTATGCCCTGCTCATGCTGCTGGCGGGCTCATCGGCCGCGCTTGCCCTGTCCGGTGACCTCTTCAATATCTTCGTTTTCTATGAACTGGGCGCGGTCGCTTCCTTTGGTCTGGTCGTTTCTGCCGGTACACGCGCTGCGCATCTGGCCACTTTCCGCTATCTGCTGATCAGCGGGTTGGGTTCGGTGCTTTTCCTGCTGGGCGTCGCCATCGTCTATATCAATACAGGTACGCTCAACCTGGCGCACCTGGCTACCCTGGCACCCCAGTCGCTGAACAATATTCAAGGCCTGGTGGCCTTCGTCCTCATTCTGCTCGGTGTGGGCGTCAAGGCCGAACTCTTCCTGGTGAACAGCTGGGTGCCGGAAGTGTACGCCACCGCGCCGGGCTGGGTTTCCGGTCTGCTGGCGGGTATTGTTTCCAAGCTGGCAATACTGGTTCTGTTACGCTTGCTGATCCTCGTGTTCGATTTTCCCGATGCGCACAATCTGTTGCTGCTGTTGGGTGTCGCCGGATTTGTCAGCGGGGAACTGGCTGCCTGGTGGGCCAGGGATTTCCGGCGGCTGCTGGCGTTTTCGTCCATTGGCCAGCTGGGGCTGGTATTCATCGGTTTCAGCATCAGCGGGCAGGCCGGCGTGATGGCGGGGCTGGCGGTCGCCCTGCACCATGTACTCGTCAAGCCGGCGCTCTTTTACCTGGCTGAATCCTGGGGTGGTGCATTGGGCCGCCTGCGGGGTGCGGGCGGAAGATCCCCTCTGGCTGCAGCGGTATTTGTCCTGTTTGCCCTGTCGCTGATCGGTGTGCCACCGTTGCCTGGATTCTGGGCCAAGATGCTGGTGATCATGGGGCTCGCAGGAGAGGGAGGCAATCTGCAGATCACGGCTATCGCCGCCGTACTGGTGGTCACGGTGGTGGAAGCTGCCTACCTGCTGCGCCTCGTGGGCAGTTTCTATGCCGGTGATGGCCCGGAGGCTGTGCCCTCGAAACAGGGGCCCGGGGATATCTCCCGCGCCCTGCTGTTCGCTGTTGGGCTGCTGTTGGCTATGGTATTCGTATTGCCTTTGGGCGACTGGCTGTCATCCGTGAGTGGTGAGGCGATGAATGTGCCGCACTATGTGGCGGTGGTGCTTCAGCGGGGAGAGCTCCAATGACTGACTATGATCTGCTGCTGACCGCTTCTCTGGGAGCAGTGCTGTTCATGCTGATGGCGGGCAACCGTGCTTTCGCCGGCTGGGTGGGTGTGGCTTTCTATGCGCTCATGGGCTGGTTCCTGGCCGAGATGTCGCCCCTGGTGTATGCCCATGCTGCCCCTGTCGTTTCCTCCATGGGTTTCAGTATGGGAGGGCAGGCTGTCGCCTGGCAGCTGGATGCCGTGGGCTGGTATTTTGCGGTCATTACCGTCGGTGCGGCTCTTGCGGTCACCTGGTTCAGTGCCGGGGTCTGGGGCCGTGATTACCAGGCCAAAGGCGGTAATCTCCGGCTGCTGAATGTATCCCTGGCGATGAATGTGTCGACCATGATGCTGTTTCTGGGCAGTGCCGACATGCTGTCCCTGTTCATTGGCTGGGAGCTGGTCAGCTGGAGCAGCTTTTTGCTCATGGCCAGCGGCAGGCATACCGTGAAGTATGCATTGCGCTATGTTATCTATGCCATGGCAGGTGCCATGGCTGTGATGGGAGCCATGGCCCTTGTCTGGAATGCGGCGGGCAACCTGAGTTTCACCGGCCTGCAGTCAGCAGTTACTCATATGAGCACGGTCCCGTTGTGGACTTTGGTGCTGCTGCTGTTTTTCGGTTTCGGCATCAAGATGGCTGTCCTGCCGTTCCATTTGTGGCAGGCCAATGCCTATGCCTTCCTGCCGGGACCGGCGAGCGCATTTCTCGGCGCCATTTCTTCCCGCATGGGCCTGTTTGCTGTTCTGGTGGTGCTGATCAGGCTGCTGGGTATCGTCAAGCTGGAAAGCCTGTCCATCGTAGGCAGCTTTTCCGCGCGGGACCTGCTTGCCTGGGTGTCCCTGCTGACGCTCATCATTCCCACCTTTATCGCGCTGCGACAGTATGATGCCCGGCTGCTGCTGGCCTGGCATGGTATCGGGCAGGGCGGTTACATGCTCATCGGTGTACTGGTGGGAACGGAAATGGGGGCTGCGGGTGGCCTGATGCATGTGTTCAACTATGCCACCTGTCAGGCTATCCTTTTTCTGTCTGTAGCGGCAGTGATGTACCGCACGGGAACTGCCGACCTGAACAAGATGGGCGGCCTGGTGGCGCGTATGCCACTCACTTTCCTGGTATTGCTGTTCGGCATCATCGGTCTTGCGGGACTGCCGCCCATGAATGCTTTCGTATCCAAGTTGCTCATATACCGTTCCCTGGTGAGCGAAGGCATGCCCCTGCTGTTCGTCGGCACCATCGTGGGCACGCTGGGCACGGTGCTGTCGGTTTTCAAGCTGATACACAACATCTTTCTCGGCCAGTTGCGTGTCGAACACGAGCAGATCCATGAAGTGCCATGGAGCATGATGCTGCCCATGCTGCTGGTCGCAGGCCTGGTATTCGTGACCGGCGTGATGCCGGGCCTGGTGCTGGAGTGGGTGGCCGCGGTGCAGACCAGCCTGGGGCTGGATCCTGTGCATTATGTGCTGGGCGGGGTAAAGGTACAGGACAGCCAGGTGGATATGATTTGGATAACCGGCGTGCTGTTTGCCGGTGTGGGTATCGCTGCCCTGATTTTCTTCGGCCTGGGTAACAGATCCAAGCGGGTGCATCAGCTCGACAATTACGCCGGCGGGCACTTTCTCACCGCGGATATCCGCTATCAGTACACCGACCATTTCTATGCCGGGCTGATGCATCATATCGGCTCCTGGTACCGCGGCAGTTTCCGCTGGGCGGAAGAAGCGGTGACCACTGCGGTGGAAACCCTGTCCATACTCGCAAACCGCCTGGTACGGCAGGAGGTGCCGGCCTTTTCAATGCTGGTGATGGCGGTACTGTTCATGGTCTGGGCCATCTACTGAGGATCGATGATGAATGTGATTTCACTGTTGA
>DRLF01000092.1 GCA_011051425.1 Thiolapillus brandeum
AGGCAGTCGTGGCGCCTATTATGACGGCAGTGGCGCCATGCGCGACATGATACAAAGCCATCTGTTGCAGCTGCTGACGCTGGTCGCCATGGAACCGCCGGTATCGATGCAGGCGGAAGAATTGCGGGACGAAAAGGTCAAAGTACTCAAATCCCTGCGTACCATCGAAGAGGAGCAGGTGCCGGAGCATGCTTTCCGGGCCCAGTACAGCAGCGGGCTGGTAAACGATAGCCTGGTGAAATCCTATCTCGAGGAGGATGGCATACCGCCGGACAGCCGCACCGAAACCTATGCGGCAATGAAACTCTATGTGGACAACTGGCGGTGGCGCGGTGTGCCCTTCTACCTGCGTACCGGCAAGCGGCTGGCGGAGAAACAGTCCATCATCTCCATCTGTTTCCGCCACCCGCCCCAGCAGTTTTTCCGTGATACGGATGTGGGGCCGATGAAGCAGAACTGGATCATGCTGGGCATCCAGCCCTGCGAGTGTATGCGCATGGAAATGACCGTGAAGGAACCTGGGCTTGAGATCCGTACCCGTCAGCGCAGTCTCGATGCACAGCTTCGCGGTGTACACGAGACAACCATCGATGCTTACGAGGAACTGTTACTCGATGTGATGGATGGCGACCGCTCTCTGTTCCTGCGCTACGACGAAGTGGAGTGGGCCTGGCGGGCGGTCGATCCCGTGATCAGGTACTGGCAAAAGGACAGGGAACCCATCCCCCTGTATGCCGCGGGCAGTTGGGGCCCGCCCGAAAGCCGCCGCCTGTTCAACAAGCCAGACCAACGCTGGCGACACAGCATGGATCCCGAGGAATGAACTGGCAGCCTGTCGCCGATGCCGAAGCAGTTGCCACGGAAGCGGCGCAACGGATCATCACCTGCGCAGCGGAATCCATCAACCGACACGGCCGCTTTTTGCTGGTGCTCGCGGGCGGCACTACGCCGGCGAGGGCATATCAGCTTCTTGCAGAGAAAGATGCGGACTGGAAGCTGTGGCAGTTTTATTTTGGTGATGAGCGCTGTCTCCCCGTGGATAATCCGCAGCGCAACAGCGTGATGGCGATGCGGCACCTGTTCCGGCACATCCCGGTAAAAGAGGATCAGATCCATGTCATACCTGCAGAGGCAGGTGCGGAAGTGGCGGCGGCTGCCTATGCACGGGAAATCGAACCTGCATTGCCCTTTGACCTGGTGCTGCTGGGCTTGGGTGAAGACGGCCATACCGCTTCTCTTTTTCCCGGCCAGGAACATTCCCAGGATGAAACGGTGGTGGCGGTGCACGATGCCCCCAAACCGCCTCCGGACCGTGTCAGTCTCAACTACTGTACCCTGGCGTCCGCCGGCAAGCGCCTGTTTCTGGTCAGCGGGAAAGGCAAGGCCGATGCAGTACGGCGATGGCAGCGCGGTGAAGCTATTCCTGCTGCCCGCCTGCCGGATTCCGATGTGCTGGTGGACAAGGCGGCCTGGAATGAGTGACTGGACCGTCTATATAATCCGCTGTTCGGATGACAGTTACTACACCGGCATAACCACTGATGTGGAGCGGCGTTTCGAGCAGCACCTGAGTGGCAAGGGCGCAAAGTATTTCTACGGACGCTCCCCGGTGGAAGTGGTGTACACGGAGTATTGTGAGAACCGCAGCCTGGCTTCCCGGCGTGAGGCCCAGATCAAGGGGCTGGACCGTGCTCAGAAGATCCGCCTGTTCAGTCTCCCATCATGACTTGAGCTGCACCGGCTCGCCGCACCGGGTGCAGCGGTATTCCATCTTGCGGTACTGTACGCGGTTGTGACGGGTGGTACTCAACTGATGCTCACGGCAGGCGCATACATAGGTAAAGCGCCGCTGCCTGCGCTGCCGGACGTTGTCCAGTTCGTATTCATGACAGCGTGTGGGTTCGAGCCCGTAGGCCTGCATGAGATCCTGCCACTCCCTGCCATGGGGCCTGATGTTCTTGCTCGGATGCAGGCAGTCCATGATGTAATGAGCAACCTCATGGGGTGGCGTGCGTTTGCAGAAGGCGTCGAACTGGACAGCTGCTATATCCATGTTATAGCGGATGCAGGGCTGATAGCCGCCGCGATACTGGCCGGCGGCCCGGCCATGCAGGTCGAAGCGCACTTCCGGCACCGGGAAGTCCCGCCTGTACAGCCGGTTGGCCCTTGTCACCCACTGCCGGGTGATTTCGTGCAATTCCTGTTGTTGTTCAGGAGAGAGGAAAACAGACATGGTGATGAAAACATTCCTGGTACTGGTATTTGCTGCACTGGCAGTCTGCCTGTTTTTCATCTATCTGTCCATCACCGCAAAAGCACCAAATGCGGGTCTGGTGGATGGTCGGCTGAAACCCTGTCCAGACACCCCCAATTGCGTCAGCAGCGAATCGGGAACAGCGGATTCCCATCGCGTCGATCCCCTTTCCTTTGGCGGCCCGCCAGAGCAGGCCTGGAACGAACTGAAAAAGACGCTGGCAGCAATGGGCGGTGTTATCGTCGCGGAACAGGCAGACTATCTGCACGTGGCCTTTACCTCGCGTATTTTTCGTTTCGTCGATGACATGGAATTCCGGCTGGTGAGTTCCGAGCCTCTCATTCACCTGCGTTCGGCATCCAGAGTGGGCCATTCAGATCTTGGGGTAAACCGGAAGCGGGTTGACAGGCTGCGTGAGAAATTTGCCGAGGCCATGCTAAAAAACTGAATATCAGGGTATCGAATCGATGCGGCGACCATACAACAGGGAATAGTATCTGGTGTTGCCCGGTGCGTGGGAAATGAGCCCGGACAGCACGATGACCGTGATGAACAGTTCCGCATGATACAGCGGCTGAAGCAGAATCAGTCCCAGCAGCACCAGTTTCAGCAGGATAACCTGGCCACGCAGTTGCAGCAGCCAGATGCCGTTGCTCCAGATGGAGACCAGCATCATGGCGGTGCCGCTGACGATGGTCAGCAGCAGGAAGGCGCGCCAGTTGAAGTTTGTCCCGTTACCGAGAAAGCCGTAACCCGTGCCGGACAGGCCGACGAGGTGCAGGGTGCGCAGGCTGATATTGATCCAGCGCTGGCCGGGAAAGAAGCGGGATGATGCGGGAAACAGGAGGGAGGAGCCTTTCCCCATCAGCCACCCAGGGATGACATGTGCCGCAGGGAGACCTTGCTGTTGTCATCATTGAATTCGTGGCTGCGAGGCTTGTGGGCGATGGCATCGAGGATCACGGCCTTGATCTGCTCATCGCTGAAACCCTTGCGCAGGCCATCACGCAGGGATACGCGATCCTCCTGTCCCAGG
>DRLF01000093.1 GCA_011051425.1 Thiolapillus brandeum
CCTGGACAAAAAGGAAACCGCTGTCTGGGACAACAAGAAAAGAGCCTGGCAGATATTGCCTGAAGAATATCGCAAGCCCGCCATGCTGGGATTGCGCATCGCGCGCAAGCAGGCGCCGCCTGACCTGATCAAGCTTCCCGTACCTGCACCGGAGACAGCCCAATGAAAAAAACAAGAATGATACTGGTTCTGCTGTTTGCCGCGCTGTTTTCCACTACCGCCTTTTCTGCGCAAAGCCTTGACTCCCTGCTGAAGGAGGTCAAGCAGGCCAAGGCGGAAGAAGCTCGCATGAACAAGCAGCGGGAAGCGGAATTCCTCAAAGACAAGAAAAAGCAGGCACAGCTGCTGGCCAATGCAAAGGCCAAACTGGCGGCCGAGAAGGCACGGGGCGAGCAACTCAAGAAGCAGTTCGATGAAAACGAACAGAAGCTTGCAGAAGCGGAAGAGACGCTGGAACGGCGTCAGGGCAACCTGGGTGAGTTGTTTGGTGTCGTACGCCAGGTAGCTGGTGATGTGGCCGGCGTTCTCGATGCCTCCCTGGTCTCCGCCCAGTATCCCGGTCGCACCAAGGAACTGGTGCGCATGAGCAACGAGAAAAAGCTGCCATCCATACCCGAGCTGGAAGAGCTCTGGTACCAGATGCAGCACGAAATGACCGAGTCCGGCAAGGTCGTGAAATACAAGGATGCGGTAGTCGCCGTGGACGGCACCGAGAGCCAGCAGGAAGTGGTGCGCGTTGGCGTGTTCAACGCCGTTTCCAATGGCAAGTTCCTCCGTTATCTGACAGAGACCGATCAGCTCATCATCCTGCCCCGCCAGCCTGCCGCCCGCTTTACACGCCTGGCGAAAGGGCTGCAGGAAGCGACCAGTGGCATCGTGCCTATGGCGGTCGATCCGTCACGCGGATCCATCCTGAACCTGTTGGTACAGGCGCCCGACCTGAAAGAACGTGTCGCTCAGGGAAAGGAAGTGGGCTACATTATCATCGGTCTGGCCATCTTCGGCTTCCTTCTCGCCCTGTACCGTTTCATTGCCTTGGGAATAACCAGTCTAAAAGTGCGCTCCCAGCTCAAGCATGCGGATACGCCCAAGAAGAACAACCCTCTCGGAAGGGTGCTGCTGTCCTGGTATGACAACAAGGATGCAGATCTGGAAACACTGGAACGCAAGGTGGATGAAGCGGTTATCAAGGAGGTGCCCAAGCTGCAGCGCGGTCTTTCCATCCTGAAGATTCTCGCCGTCATCGCACCGCTGCTGGGGCTGCTGGGTACGGTCACCGGTATGATCCAGACTTTCCAGTCCATCACCCTGTTCGGTACGGGTGATCCCAAGCTCATGGCCGGTGGTATCTCCCAGGCCCTGATCACAACGGTGTTGGGTCTGATGGCGGCCATTCCCCTGACTTTCCTGCATGCCCTCGTTTCGGCGCGCAGCAAGGCGCTGGTGCAGGTGCTTGAAGAGCAGAGCGCAGGCATTATCGCACGCCATGCGGAGAAGCTTCACAGCTGACCATGAATATCAAGTACGCACTCATCGGGGTACTCGAGAGCATCCGTGATTTCATGGAAGCAGGGGGGCCGGTGCTGTGGATCATTCTGGTCACAGCCTTCCTCATGTGGATACTGATCATCGAGCGTTACTGGTTTATCCGGCTGACCTATCCCGGCCTGGTAAAGGCTGCGGTCAGGCAGTGGGATGAGCGCAAGGATCACCATACCTGGTATGCACACCGTATTCGCGATGAGCTGATCTCACGCGTCTCCGCCCAGCTGCACCGGGGCCTGATACTGCTGAACACGCTGGTGGCACTGTGTCCGCTGATGGGGCTGCTGGGTACGGTATTCGGCATGGTGCAGGTGTTCGATATCATGGCCATCACCGGCAGCGGCAATGCCCGCCTGATGGCTTCCGGCATCTCCATGGCAACCATTCCCACCATGGCGGGCATGGTTGTTGCGCTGTCCGGGCTGTATTTCAGCGCCCGGTTAAAATTTCATGCAGACTATCTGACGCAAATGGCGGCGGATAACCTGCACATTTCCGATACGAAAGCGGTGAAGAAAAAATGAGACGCAGATACTGTCAAGATGACGATGAAGCAACCATTGACCTGACGCCCCTGATGGACATCGTGTTCATCATGCTGATCTTCTTTATCGTGACCACGTCTTTCATCAAGGAGTCCGGCGTCGATGTGAACCGGCCCAGCGCCAACACGGCCGAGCGTAAGGAACATGGCAATATTCTCATCGCTATCACGGCCAACGATGAAATCTGGATGGACAAACGGCCCGTGGACATTCGCGCCGTGCGCGCCAATGTGGAGCGGCTGAAGGCAGAAAGCCCGGAGGCTTCCGTAGTCATCCAGGCGGACAAGGATTCCAAGAATGGCCTGCTGGTGCAGGTCATGGATCAGGTGCATCTGGCGGGCATACTGAACATCTCCATCGCGGCGGTCAAGGACTGACATGCTGCTGCGCCTGCCCTTTGCCATCCTTCTGGCGGCGCTGGTATCCCTGGCGCTGTTTTATGCCATGTACTTTATGATCAGCCAGGGCAAGGGTGATCTCAACAAGGCAGCGGATTACTCCGTGGTTGATTTCGTGCGCCTCAAGCACGATTCAGAAACCCGGGTGAAGAAACGGGTTATCCCCAAGAAACCGCCGCTGCCGAAAACACCGCCACCGCCGCCTGAACTGCAGGTGGAACAGAACGATGCCGTGGCCATGCCCAACCTGCAGATGGACATGCCCCGTCTGTCCACTTCCGGCGTGGCGGGTGGACCCTTTATCGGCGGCGTTGGCCGTGGTGGCACCGGTGTCTCCCAGGGGGACGGTGATCTGATTCCTCTGGTGAAGATCGCACCGCGCTATCCCCGCAAGGCGGCTGTTGCTGGCAAGGAAGGCTGGGTGAAAGTGGAATTCACGGTGACCGAGCTGGGGACGGTTACCGATGTGAAAGTGCTGGATTCAAAACCCAGGCGCCTGTTTGACCGCGCCGCCAAGAAAGCCATCCTGAAATGGAAGTTCAAGCCCCGCGTCGTGGATGGCAAGCCCGTGGCGCGCCGTGCGATACAGGTGATCGAGTTCAAGCTGGCGGAGGACGAGTGATGAAGGCGCTGAGAGCATTATTTCTGCTGCTGTTGCTCCTGATGGCCTCCCAGGCGTTCACCGCGACTCTGAGTGAACGCACCTACAAACGCCTGACCGCCATCCACGAACTCATGGGGGAGAACAAGTACAGCGAAGCGCTGAAACGCCTGGATGATCTTCTGCCCAGGGTGCGCAAGCACAAGTATGAATATGCCACCATCATGCAGACCTACGGGTTTGCCTATGCTGCGCAGGACAAATACAGAAAGGCCATCGAGGCGTTCAATGAGGCGCTGAATACAGAAGCCCTGCCGGATCAGGTGCAGCAGAGCATGCGCTACAACTTGGCCCAGCTGTACGCGGCGGTACCGGACTGGAAATCCGCCGCCAGGGCCTATGAACAATGGTTGGCGTCCGCAGAGAAACCTTCCGCCGACAGCTATGCTTTCGGTGCCACCATCTACGCCCAGCTCAAGCAGTATGGCAAGGCCATTCCCAAGATCAGGAAGGCCATTTCCATGACAGGCAAACCGCGGGAAAACTGGTATCAGCTGCTGCTGTCCATGCTGTACCAGAAGAAGCAATATGCCGAGGCGGCCAATGTACTGGAATCCATGGTCGCTTTCTGGCCCGAAAAAAAGCAGTACTGGAAGCAGCTGTCCGGCGTGTATTTCACGTTGAAGAAAAACCGCCGTTCCCTGGCGGTGCTGGAGCTGGCGCACAAGCAGGGTTTCCTGGAGAAAGAGCGCGAGCTCATGAACCTGGTCAACATGTACCTGCTGCAGAACATTCCCTACAAGGCGGCCAGGATCCTGGAGAAGGAGATGAAAGCCGGGCGTATCGCGCGCACGGGCAAGAACCTGCAAAAGCTGGGCGAAGCCTGGATGCGCGCCAAGGAAACGGACGAAGCCCTCAGGGACCTGCAGGCCGCCGCCCAAGAGCAGCAAAAGGGCGTGCTGTTCCTGCGTCTGGCCCAGTTGTACACCGACAAGGAGAACTGGTCCAAGGTGATCGAGTTGACCAACAAGGCCCTGTCGGCAGGCGGCCTGAAGCATCCCGGAGATGCCTTCATGCTCAGGGGCATGGCGCAGTACGAAACCGGCAAGAGGCAGGCAGCGCTGATGAGTTTTTCCAAGGCCAGCAAGTATGCCAAGTCCAAGCATCAGGCGAACCAGTGGATCGCCCATATCAAGAGCGGCGGCGTATAAGCCATAACAACCGGGTAGGATGCGGTGAGGCACGAACCGCATCAAGAGCCTGCCGGTGTATCCCGATGTGGTTCGCAGGCTCACCATATCCTACCAAATTCAGCCCTTGCGCAATGACCCCACAATACCCGTTGGATGCGGTGAGGCACAAACCACATCAATATGCTTAGCCAGTCATCAACACAAGTTTGCCCAATGTGTGTCCTTCTTCGATAAGCTGGTGCGCAGCAGGCGCATCCTCCAGTTCCAGTATCCTGCTCACTTTCACTTTCAGTTTTCCCTCGCTCATCCATTCGCCGCCCAGCCGCAGGATCTCGCCCTGGTGAGCCAGGGCATCTTCCAGGTCCTTCAGTGCAGGTGTCAGCATCAATGTGAACGCAATGCTCAGATTGCTGTTCCGGGCCAGTGAGGTGTCCAGCGCGTCTCCCGGGTCCAGCAGGGTAACGAGGGTGCCGTATTCCGCAAGCAGTGGAAGGGACTGGCGAAAAACCTCGGGTCCGACGGTGTCGAATGCCAGGTCCACACCCCTGCCCCCGGTAGCCTCCATGACCGCTTTGTCGATGGTCTGTTCCCGGTAATTGATGACGGTATCTGCTCCCAGATCCGTCACGAAAGCTGCTTTTTCGCTGTCGCTGACGGTAGTGAGAACCCGGGCCCCCCGTATCTTCGCCAGCTGAATGGCAATATGTCCCACGCCTCCCGCGCCGGCATGGATCAGCACCGTCTGTCCTTCTTCCAGCCGTCCCCGGTCATACAGGGCTTCCCAGGCGGTGATCAGGGCCAGGGGGGTGGCGCCGGCTTCGGGGTAGCTCAGACGCAGCGGCAGAAACTCGGCGCGGTTTTCTTCCAGCACTGTGTACTGGGCGTAGTTGCCCTGCTCCCTCCCCAGTCCCCCGTGACAGAACCACACCTTGTCCCCGGCCTGAAAACGGGAGACTTCTTCTCCCGTGGCGATGACTTCGCCGGCGCCATCACATCCGAGAATGGCGGGGGGTGTTGCGCCATAAAACAGGCCGCGCTGGCGCAGCTTGGTATCGATCGGGTTGATCCCGGCGGTTTGCAGTCTGACCTTGATCTGCGTGGGATGCTGAATTTCAGGTTCCGGTATTTCCCGGGTTTCCAGCACCGAGGGGCTGCCGGTTTCTGTCATGACTACGGCTTTCATGGAAATACTCCTTATCGGTAAAGCGATTTGCTGGTATCTTCGCCCCATGAACAATTCTGTGCAAGCCATCCATGAGCTCCAGTCTTTGCTCAGGAACTGCCGTTGCTGCCCGGACATGATTCCGCCCGTGGTAGTGGGAGAGGCGGTGGTGTCTCCCGTACTTTCCATCGGGCAGGCGCCGGGAGACAAAGAGGGACCGGCAGGAAAGCCTTTCGCGTGGACAGCGGGCAAGACGCTGTTCAAGTGGTTCGAAAGTATCGGCGTCGATGAAGCCCGGTATCGGAAGCAGGTCTACATGGCTGCTGTCTGCCGCTGTTTTCCGGGGAAGAACCCCAAAGGCGGCGACCGGGTGCCACGCCGTGATGAAATCGAGGCCTGTGCCGGCTGGCTGCAGGAAGAGTTTGCGTTGATGAGGCCCGAGCTGGTCATTCCCATCGGCAAACTGGCCATTGGTGAACTGATGCCGGTGGACAAGCTCACCGATGTCATCGGCAGGCAGTTTGAGCAGGAGCTGTGGGGGGTGACCACCACCGTTATTCCGCTTCCCCATCCCTCCGGTGCGTCAACCTGGCATCGTACCGAGCCGGGCAAGACCCTGCTCGATCAGGCGCTGCAACTTATCGCCGATCATTGCGCCTGGCGCAGTTTGTTTGCCTGAGCCATTCGGCCGGAAAGAATGGGCAGCGCCTTTTGCGGCAGGCTGAGGCACAATAGCTTTCTTGAAACACTTTGGATTGATATGAACATGACTATTGAGCAGGAGCTGCGGCAGCGTAGCGACAACAAATGCGAACTCTGCGGTGCGGTGGAAGAACTGGAAGTATATGCAGTACCGCCGGGTGAGGGAGAAAGTGGGGCAGAGTGTGTGCTGCTGTGCGGGGTCTGTCGCGA
>DRLF01000094.1 GCA_011051425.1 Thiolapillus brandeum
GTGCAGGCCATTGTCGATGAGACTGAACGCACAAATCTGTTGGGCGATATTCCAGCCCTGTTCCTGGTCGCGTTTGTCCTGTGGTACCTGATGCCGGACACGAAGCGGACACAGGCATAGCCAGATTAACCGTTGCCCGAACAACATCACGTGCAGATCGTGGGTAAGCAGCCACTTCATACGCTGTTGTAATTTTGCGATGCCTTCCGTGCGGTACTGTATGACGGCGAAGGCAACATCGTGATGCTCGAAACTGAAGGCTTGCAGCTGCTGGAAACCGCACTAAACCGGCTTGGGCAGGATTCCCGCCAACTCCCGGCTTTCCACACGGAAACCGATCACGAACGGATAGGTGATATTCTCAATGATGTCGCCGATCGCCTGAAGGGCGATTTCCCCTACCCGCATCCCCTCTATGCCGGCCAGATGATGAAACCTCCTCATCCGGTAGCGCGACTGGCCTACAGCCTGACGCAGTGGATCAACCCGAATAATCACAGCCCGGACGGCGGGCGCACCAGTTCCGCGCTTGAAAGGGAGGCTGTAGCGGACATCGCCGGCATGTTCGGCTGGGAGATACATCAGGGACACCTCTGCAGCAGCGGAACCATCGCCAACCTGGAGGCCCTGTGGATCGCCGCACGCCTGCGCCCCGGGAAAACGCTGCTGGCATCCGGCCTGGCACACTACACGCACAGCCGGATCAGCCGCTTACTGGGCGTGACGTTCGACCCCGTTCCGGTTGACGCTAACGGCAAAATGGAGCTGAAGGCCGTGCAGCGGCGAGTCGAGCGCGGTGACGTCGGCACACTTGTAGTTACCCTGGGAACGACCGGGACCGGCAGCCTGGACCCGCTACCGGAGTTACTTGCACTGAAACAGTCTCATGACCTGCGGATCCATGTCGATGCCGCTTATGGCGGCTACTTCACCCTGGTCAAGGGCATGAAACCGGGCCAGCGGGAGATTTTCGACGCACTGAAACACGTTGATTCCATAGTGATCGATCCCCATAAACATGGTCTGCAGCCGTACGGCTGTAGTTGCGTACTGTTTCGTGACCCCGATATCGGTCCGTTGTACCTGCACGAGTCACCCTACACCTATCCAGGCTCGGACCAGCCGCTTCTGGGTGAAATCAGCCTGGAGTGTTCACGCCCGGGAGCCGCCGCCGTCGCCCTGTGGGCAACCCAGAAGCTACTGCCATTGCACAGGGGTGGTGAGTTCTCCCGAGGCCTGGCGTGCTCCATGCACGCTGCACAGAAACTGTACGACCGTCTGCAGGGACATCCGGGCTATCTGACGATCTTCCCGCCGGAACTGGACATCGTCGTATGGGCGCCGCGCGGACATAGCGCCAGCAGCATCTCGCAGCAGTCACAGCAGCTGCTGCGCAGTGCTGCTGAAGAAAATCTGTACCTGTCACTGGTGGATCTGCCCGCGTCACTGGTTTCCGCGCACTGGCCGGAAGTGACGTTTGACCAGAACAGTGTTACCTGCCTGCGCTCCTGCCTCATGAAGCCCGAGCATCTGGACTGGGGCGATGCCATCTGGAATATTCTGCACCGGGCCAGGGGCTGACCGGCCTGTAACCGTACAGACACACTGTTCGATAATCAGTACAGCAGCGTGTCACAGCCCTGTGTATTTTTCCCGGCCGTTGATGATAACGCGTTGAAAGATCTGGCATACAATACACTGGTATGTTTTTTGCTGTAATCAATAATGTGAAACTTTCATGTCACGACAGCGAAGCGGTGTTCTGAGACAGATAAAAACCACACGCCTGACTGTCACAAGGCCCGGCAGAACAGGTGCCAGAGGAGCGAACCATGTCCAATCCGGAAGATTGTCTTTTCCACCAGGAACACATGTGGTGCAGATGCGAAGCAGACAACCATCTGGTTATCGGCGTCAGCCACCATGCGCAAACCAGCCTGGGTGAAGTCGTGTTTGTCGAGCTGCCCGAACCCGGCTCAAGCATACGTCAGGGAGAGGCTCTCGGGATCATCGAATCGGTTAAAGTTGTGAATGACCTCATTGCACCGGCTGATGGCACTGTAGTGGAAGTTAACGAGCAACTCGCCGAAACTCCGACCACGGTAAACGATGACCCCTATGGTCATGGGTGGATGTTGAGGATAAAAATGGAATCACAGGAGCAACTCGCGGAACTGATGAACGAAACCGATTACCTGGATTCCGTCAAAGGTTAAGGAACTTCTGATTAATTCGTCATGCCGGCGAATCCACTGGATGACTCGCTTCGCTCGCCCTTCGGGCCGCCTGTGGCGTTCAACGCGCAAGCGCTCTGGACCCGGCCTACCTGGTGGCAACTGCAATGACGAGTTCACAGGGTCCTGTAAACCCTTCCCGGTTCTCGAACTCGCCAAGCCTTTCCAGAATCTCCTGCCAGGCCTGATCCTTTTCCTCGTCTGAAAGACCGGACAACATTTGGTGAAGTGCGCCAAAGGATTCCTTTTCAAACCGGAGACATTCGGTAGCGGACTCAACGCGCAGCGGTGCGTCAACCACCCTGACCTCCACGTCCCTGAATCCGGCCTCGATAAGAGCGTTCTCCAGTACGTTATTACCTCCCAGGCTGAATGGACCCGGTTGCCCGGGCAATGGCCAGGGAAGATTCGCCCTGCGCCTGATAACCGAAACAGGCACAGAGAAGAAAGCGTTCTTCTCTGCCGTGGAATAAACCATCGCCGCCACCCTGCCACCTTCCCTCAGGGCATGTCGCATTCCGGCCAGTGCGCGCTGCAGATCAGGAAAATATATCATTCCGATACGGGAAATAACGGCATCAAATGACCCCGCTTCCAGTTCGGCAAGATTCTCCCCATCAAGCTCACGGGTCTCCACGTTGTCAAACCCGGCTTCGCGCGACCGTGCAATGGCAAACTCCAGGATGCCCGGGGATATATCTGTTGCCAGAACATATCCACGCGGTCCGACACGGCTGGCTACAACCATCGCCTGATCCCCGGCTCCCGCAGCAACATCAAGCACGCGGTGGCCTGTCCCGATCCCGGCCATATCGAGCATCATTTCCGTGGGTTCTGCCAGCCACCTGGACAGCAGTGGCCCCCAGCGGTGCCAGGCCTCGGCGGCCGACTCCCACTGCTGCAGGGTGGTTTGCTTATACCGAACGGGATCAAACCCCGTTATCTCGCTATTCACAAGTTATTTCCCGTGTTGCGCGAATGTTTAATTCCTTCAAGTAGTGCCAATTTGGTGCGTGTTAACAGGCCCTGACTAAAGCCGATCGATAATCGCGTCGCATCTGCGCCTGTATTCCATGTCCGTGACCAGGCCCCGTTGATGTGAGTCCCTGATGTGTCTCAATTGTTCGACAGGATCCGGCTCATTCCCGGGGTTTGCGGCAGCTTCATTCGCTGACAAGCTGTGCCTGTTTTCCGCTACCGGTAATGGGGCTGGCAGCGCCGGTAGGGATGCGGGATCTATCCGCACGTACCCGGCATCCTCATAAGCCTTCATGCAGGCGCGCTGCTCTTTGAGCGCTTCGTTCTGCCATGTGCTTTTACCGCGTGGACACTCCCTGATATTACCATCCGGGGCCATCATTTTTACGGATGATGAACTCACACAAGCCTGTAACAGCAAGCCCGCGCAAAATCCGAGGGTACGGATGGCATGTGATGGACTGTTCCGGCACCGGGAATATAGCCGACCGTGCTGGCAAAGTGACCGAAGGTTAAAGTGGTACGCCACCTTCGCAGGTGGCGTACCGAGCCCGGGGGCGCGTTGTATCACGCCCGCTAAACGGTGTAGCACCGCCCTAGTGCTGTCAATAGCCCGCCGCCTTCTGCTCCTCGGCAGTCGCATCGATATTACGCGATGAAAAAAAGTTATAGGCAAGGACGGCAAATGAAGCGCCGAGAACCAGACCGAAGAACAGAATGAGATTACCCCATATCATCCATCCTTCCTGGTTCCATGCTGCAAACCGGCGTGGCATACCATCCGCACCCCCGGCCAGCATCGCCCATCCGGCACCCAGACCACCAATCACATAGAGAGCAACGAACTTGTTGCCGAGCGATCGGTTAAGCCTTCTGCCCGTAATCACGGGGTAATGATGGTAGAGAACTCCCAGCCACAGCAGTCCCATTGCGATCAGGACATTCATGGTGTGTCCACTTTGCCACATTGTGCCGTGCAGTTGAAAGGACCAGGCCACATTGGATGTGATGATTGCGCTGATGCCGTCAAAGATGTAGAGCACAAAGCCCAGGAAAAGCGCTATCACGCCCGGCTCAGGCTTCACACCGTGTTTCCAGACGGTAGCCAGAATGGTAAAGATGCTCAACGCCGCACCGATTCCTGTCGCCCAGCTCATGACATTTCCGTGATAGGCCAGCGCGGCCGGCAGCGCAGGAAACATGGTGAAAAAATGGTGGAAGAACGAGGTGAAAGAGGTAAAAAGCAGTATCCACAGGGCCAGGTTGGCGAGGCGGTCACTGTAGAGTTTGCGGGTCCCGTCGGCAAGATACAGCGGGAGCGTGCCATATACGGCGCTGATGACCATAATCGCCATGGCTTCCATGAGATTGTGCGCCCAGATATAAAAAGCGAACTGGAATACAACTGGGTCAGTAGCCCATGCAATGGCGTCCAGAGATATAATGCCGTAAAACCCGAGCATAATAAGGGTCGTCACGATCATGATGGGCGTCCCCATCACCAGCAGTATTAAAACTGCCATGACCATACCCACCATTCCGGGGTCGGTAATTTCACGTTTCGAGAGTATAAGATCCTCTCGTTCCTCGCCCAGGAACGTCATGCTGAGAATCTTCAGTGGATAAAA
>DRLF01000095.1 GCA_011051425.1 Thiolapillus brandeum
AGAATATGATCGCCTTTGATATCGATGGTGAGGGTTCCGGGCGTGAGTGTAATGCTGTTTGCCAGCAACAGGCGGCCCAGATCCGATTTCAGCCGTGTTTTCACTTCCACAACGGCAGGACGAATGGGCAAGGAGGGTGAAAGCACCCGGCGCGCCATGTCGACATTTGCACGCAGCAAAGCCAATGAAAACACACCCAGGTAACGAAGCATGGAGACAAAGGAAGCAAACGACCAGCGCACACCATCCAGCAGGGCCAGACGCGGTGCAGCCAGCAGGGTCACGACACCGCTGACGAGCAAACCTGCCATCAGTTCCTCACCTTTCAGGCTGCCGGTGAGCAGCAGCCAGAGCAGGAACGAGATGACAAAGGTAAAAATATTGCGTGGCAAAACATTCCCGGCCACTGCGCGATTCCCCATATCACAATCCTTCAAGAAAACATTGTTGTACAGACCGGATTCCTTTCCAGTGTTGGCCGAGGAATTTTGATCATTGAAAGCTGCGCCAAGTGTAGGACATTTCACGCCAGCTATCCATGATCATTTCATCCCTGCAAGGTTGTTCGGAGCTACGCGATCATATCACTGTGAAGCCAGTCACATCCCTGTTTTCCGGGGATCGCCGGTAAATGAACGGCGCGGGCCGGCGCACGGCTAGACTTTATCCGGAGCAGCATATATTCTTTCGGAAAATTTCCTATTTACGCCGCAGAATGGATGAGCGCCCCATGGACTCGAGCCAAGAAAACGACGATACGGCGTACCGGTCCGCCAGCCTCTTTGACAGCAGATCATTACTGCCCTTTCCCGTCGCACCGCAGCGGCTGAATTCCCGCCTTACAGAGAATGCCTGAGTCTCCTTCTGTTGTCCTGCGGCGCCTGCTTCTACCGGCCACCCTGCTCCTGCTTGGCGGCTGTACGACCCTGGGACCGGATTTTGAAGAGCCCCACAGCAGTTGGCTGGACAACTGGAAGCCTGCCTTGCATGGCATAGCCGCTTCCGCTGACCAGGCCAGCGGACAGCCCGAACTGGCATTCTGGTGGCGGATGTTCAACGACCCGGTGCTGAACGACCTGATCCGCCAGGCACACGAAAACAATCCGCAACTGCGTATTGCCGCCCTGCGCATCTTCGAAAACCGGGCTTTGACAGGCATCGCAGGCAGCACCCTTTACCCGCAGGTACAACAGTTCAGCGGATCGGCGAGTTATGTCAACAGCAACAACTCCCCGACCGTTACCGACGGCGGTTTCGGCAGCTACCAGGCCGGCTTTGGCGTCGGCTGGGAACTGGACTTCTGGGGGCGATTCAGACGCAGCATCGAATCAGCCGACGCTGCATTTTTTGCATCGCTGGAAAACCAGCAGGCGCTCCAGGTGCTGATCAATGCCCAGATCGTGAGTCTGTATTTCAGCTACCGCACTACCCAGGCACGTATCGCCATCGCCAGCAAGAACGCCAGGATTCAAAAGCAAAGCCTCAAGATAACCCGTGAACAGTTCCAGAGCGGCAACACTTCTGAACTGGATGTACAGCAGGCCAGAACCCAGTACCTGTCCACCCTGGCCACCATTCCCGAACTGGAACGCGGCCTGGTGCAGCTCCGCAATGCACTCGCCGTACTGCTGGGAAGACCGCCGGGAGCACTCCCCGAACTCGATGATGACGACTATGAACTGCCCCTCATCAACCGCACAACAGTCGCCGTCCTGCCAGCAGAGCTGCTGCTGCGCCGTCCCGATATCCGTGCCGCTGCCTGGGTGGTGGCAGCCCAGTCTGCGCAGATCGGCATTGCAGAAGCGGATTTCTATCCCGCCATTTCCCTGCTGGGCTCACTGGGATGGGCAGGTAGCAGTCTTGGCGGTGGAACCAGCACGACATTTGCGGCCGGTCCGGCGCTGAAATGGAACATTTTCGACTACGGCAGAATCGAAAACAACATCCGCCTGCAGGATGCAAGGTTGCAGCAACTCATCGAGCAATACCAGGAGGCTGTGCTGTCTGCCGCCCAGGAAGTGGACGATGCCGCTATTTCTGTTGTGAAGTCGGAAGAACAGCTGAAACTGCTGGAACAAACCGTAAAATCCGCCGAACGGGCGCTGGAAATAGCCAATACCAGTTACCATGAGGGTTATGCCGATTTTCAGCGCGTACTCGACGCCCAGCGCGCCCTGTTCACGCAGAATGACCGATTGGTCAGCATACAGGGAAACAACATCAGCGCGATCATTGCACTGTACAAGAGCCTGGGAGGTGGCTGGTCACCCGTGAAGACGGAACATCTGTTGCCTGCCGACATGTCCGACACCATGAAACAACGTGTGGACTGGGGTGATCTGCTGGATGCACCATTGCCACAGCACCCCCTCTCGACAACGCCAGAGACGACACCACAGAAAATACCATGAGCGAAGACAAAGCGTCAGCATCCGCCAAGGATGCCCCTCAGAAGAACAAAGACAAGTCCCTGATTGCAGGCACCACGCTGGTGCTGCTGATCATCCTGGTCACACTGGGCTGGTACCTGGTTGCAGACCGCTACACTCCTTACACCCAGCAGGCCCGGGTTCAGGCTTTTGTCGTTGGCGTGGCGCCCAAGGTTGCCGGGATCATCACAAAGGTCTGGGTACACAACGACCAGTTCGTGGAAAAGGACACTCCCCTGTTCCAGATCGACCGCCAGTCCTACGAGATTGCCCTGCTGGCCGCGAGATCCGACCTCGAAAACGCCCGCAGCCAACTGGCCGCAGCCAAGAGCAGCATCGAAGCAGCGCGCGCCAAGCTGCAGGCTTCTCTGGCGAATGAGGACAAGGCAAGAAAAGATGCCGTCCGCCAGGAAAAACTCTATAAGAAAGACTCGGGCGCCATCTCGGTAAGACGGGTGGAAATCGCACAGGCAACACTCAAGCAGGCCGAAGCCAAGGTTGCCGGCGCCAGGGCAGATCTGCAGAAAGCCATCGACAAAGAAAAAGGCGCCCGTGAACGCCTGATGGGGGCGCAAAGCGCCGTGGACAAGGCACAGCTGAACCTCAAGGACACGCTGGTGCTGGCGCCCGCCTCCGGCGTTATTACCGACCTTCGGGCAGACGTGGGACATTATGCCGGCACCGGCGCTGCGGTCATGACCCTGGTGGCCATCCACAACGTCTGGATAGAAGCCCAGTTCACGGAAAACAACCTGGGACATCTGAAGAAAGGCACCCCGGTGGAGTTCGTTCTGGACGTGCTTCCCGGCAAGGTTTTCGAGGGCAGGATTCGCAGCATCGGGCTGGGTGTAAGCACCGGGCAGCCGCCACCGCCTGGCTCCTTGCCCACCATACAGAACAGCAGGGACTGGCTCAGGCAGGCGCAGCGCTTCCCCGTGGAAATCGATTTCGACAAAGCGCAGGAGGGACTCAACGCCATGAAACTGCGTGTGGGTGGCCAGGCGGAAGTCATGGCCTACACCGAGGATGCCAGCCTGCTGAAAATCATTGGCAAATGGTTCATCCGCTTCATGAGCCTCATGTCCTACGCCTATTGAGGGCTGATACAGGCTGACACAATGGACATCCGGACACGACGCATCTTCAGACTGAGCCTTACCACGGCGCTGTCCCTGGCAGTGGCTTATGGACTGGGCCTGATTTTCGCCTTCATGGCCCCCATGTTCGGTTTCATGCTGACTTTCAAGCCGGCACCTCCCATGAAGTTCAAGGCACTGCTCGTGCTGATGGTCATCATCGCCGTCACCACGGGAATCGGTCTGCTGCTGGTGCCCCTGTTCATGCACTTTCCCATCGTGGCGGTGCTGGTGGTTGCCATTGGGCTGTATCTGAGCTTCTATCTCATTCTGGTGCTGCGCCAGGGCGTGCTGGGTCTGTTCGTGGCCATGGGATTCACCCTTATCGCCGCAGCGGCGCTGTATGATTTCAGACTGGGTGAACAGCTGGTGATCACTCTCATCAGCAGCGTCCTGATCGCAGTCGTCTGCCAGTGGCTGGTTTATCCCTGGTTTCCCGAAGACACTCCTGCCACGTCCGCCACTCCTGTTGGCGAACCCGCTGACCCGGCGGAGACCCGCTGGATCGCCACACGGGGTACGCTGATCGTGCTTCCTGTCGTACTGATGGCCCTGAGCAACCCGACCCTGTACATAGCCGCTATACTGAAATCCGTATCCCTGGCGCAGCAGACATCCCATATCGATACCGCCCAGGCCGGGCGCGAACTGCTGGGCTCCACCTTTGTCGCCGGCTATCTGGCGGCGCTGTTCTGGCTGGGCCTGAGCATACTTCCCAACCTGTGGATGTATTTCCTGTGGACCCTGCTGTTCTGCATCTATATCGGCAGTAAGGCCTATGGTGGTCTGCCCAGCCGCTACGGGCCTTCTTTCTGGATGAACGTCATGACAACGCTTTTCATCCTGCTCGGCCCGGCCGTAGAAGATATCGCCAGTGGCAAGGATGTCTACATGGCGTCTTTCGTGCGCCTGTCACTATTCTTCTTCGTGACACTCTACGCCTGGTGGACCGTGGCATTGCTGGATGCCTGGCGCCATTGCAGACTGAGACGAAAACACCGACTCACTGAGGAACCCGCCTGATGCTGCACAATCTCCTGCTCGGCCTGTCCACCATGCTACTCTGCCTCATGCTGCAACTGGTCCTGGTACTGCTGGTCCTGCGTTACTACCGTAACAAGGAATACCTGATCAACAACAGTTCCTTTGCAGCCAGCCTGAGAGTCGTCGGCGGCGTCATGCTGCTGCTGGTGATTGGCAACCTGGCACAGATTGCCATCTGGGGAGGCATGTTTCAGCTCCTTGGGGAGTTCGGGAATTTCAACGCGGCTTTCTATCATTCCGCCGTGAATTTCGCGACCCTGGGATACGGTGACGTGGTCATGTCGGAAAAACACAAGCTGCTGGGACCTCTGGAATCCCTGAACGGCATCCTGATGATCGGCGTATCCACTTCCGCCCTGATGAACGCCCTGCAAAACGCCATGCGCCGGACGCTGAAGGCCCTGGAAGAGCAGGAAGGCAGCTGAGAAAACGGTGGAATCCTTGGGCAATCGGAACATTCCA
>DRLF01000096.1 GCA_011051425.1 Thiolapillus brandeum
GGATTTTCCAGAAAACTGATCCTGCTGCTGGTGCTGCTGGCAGTGGGTGAACGCCTGGCCTATGGCATCAGCCGGCTGGAATATTACCAGCCGGTGCTCAAGGTGGCGGATGCCTTTCCCCTTTACAACCGGGTGCGCTTCAAGTCCCTGGCGATGAAACTCGGGTACGAAAACAAGCGACCACGCTCTGTCTCCGCCGGGATGGCCAAAGGTGATCTCAATTACCCTCTAAAACCCCTGGAGGTGGTGCCGCCGCAGAAGCCGATGAACATGGTCTGGCTGGTGGCGGAGTCCCTGCGCTGGGACATGCTGACACCCCAGATCATGCCCAACACCTGGAAGTTTGCCGGACGCTCGCTGAAACTGGATCAGCACATGAGTGGTGGCAACGGCACGCGCCAGGGGCTGTTCTCCCTCATGTACGGGCTTTACGGTGCTTACTGGAATGCCTTCCTCGGAGCCAACCGTGGGCCGGTACTGCTGGATGTGCTCAAGGATCAGGGCTACCAGTTCTACATGACCACCAGTGCCTCCTTCACCTATCCAGAGTTCGACCGCACCCTGTTTGCAGCCATCGATGCGAAAGACCTGCATCATGCGGACATGTCCCTGAAGCCCTGGCAGCGTGATATCGACAACGCCGTGGCAGTTAACAGGTTCATCACAGAACGGGACAAGAGCAAGCCTTTCATGAGCTTTTTCTTTTTCGAATCGACTCATGCACGCTATGATTTTCCGGACTCTTCCGTCATTGCCTCGCCGTATCTCAAGGACGTGAACTACGCGCTCATGTCGAGAGAAAGCCTGAAGAAGGATGTCGGTGAGTTCAAGAACCGCTACATCAATGCCTCCCATCACGTGGATCTGCAGATAGGCAGGATACTCGACACGCTGGAAGAACAGGGACTGCTGGAAAATACCATCGTGGTGATTACCGGTGACCACGGTGAAGAATTCATGGAAAAGGGACATTGGGGCCACAATGCGGGTTTCCACGAGGAACAGATACACGTGCCCATGGTGCTGCATATTCCCGGCCGCGCTCCTGAGAAGATTCCATGGCTGACCAGTCACATGGATATCATCCCCACCCTGATGCCCCTGCTGGGGGTGAAGAATCCTGTGGCGGACTATGCCCAGGGAAAGGACATCTTTGCGCCGGACCGTCCGGGCTATGTGATTGCCAGTGACTGGAGTGGTGTGGCCTACATCGATGGCGAGTACAAGTTCTATGTGCCGTATCGCAGCATGTCGGGGCGGCAGAACGTGCTCACTACCCGGGATGACAGGGATGTGAATAATCCGGGGCCGTTCTACCAGTCACACATGACGGTGATTCGCCAGATGCTGAAGGGCGCCAAGACCTTTACCCGTCCGCCTTCCGGGTGAAACGCGCCAGCTGGCGGTCGTGCCAGGGGGCGAAGAGAGTCACCGCCACCAGTCCGCCGATGAGGGCCAGGAACATGTCTGACTGCGTATCCCACACATAACCCTGGGTGCCCAGGAAGGCCACGGCATCGTCGCCACTGGCCACAGCCACCCACCACTCGATGAGCTCGTAGAAAGCGCTGAAGGCGAGCACGAAGCAGACGACAAAGAAGTGGGTCCAGGCTCTGCTGCGGATCACGTCCAGACGGATCACCACTTCCCTTGCGATGATTGCCGGGACCAGCCCCTGGGCAAAATGACCCACCTTGTCATAGTTGTTGCGCTGTCCGCCCAGCAGATCACGTATCCAGTCGAACAAGGGGACTTCCGCGTAGGTGTAATGGCCGCCCACCATGAGAATAATGCAGTGAATCAGGATCAGCCAGTAGGTCAGGCGGGTGAGGGGGAAGGCTTTCCAGGTGAAGGCCAGTACCGCCAGGCCGATGATTGCGGGCAGGGTTTCAAGAAACCAGGTGAACCTGTCATGTGGGTTGACCGCAGACCAGGTCAGCACCGCAGCATAGATTCCCAGCCACAGGACGGTTTCAGCTTTGTTGGGGTAGGGCGATTTCTTCATGAGAAGCGGTCAGTCCACGTCTCTGGGGCGTTCGCTGACGATGAGCTGCACGGGAAACGACTGGTCGCCGCGCAGAATGGTCAGGTCCATGCTGGTGCCCGGTGAGGCGGTGGCGATCTGGTTCATTACCGCCTGGGCGCTGCTGACGGCTTCACCGTTGATGCTGCGGATGATATCACCGGGTTCGATGCCCGCCTGATCTGCCGGTCCGCCTTCGAGGACTCCGGAGAGCAACACTCCCCTGGTGTCTTCCGGCAAGCCAAGGGACCGTGCCACCAAAGGCACGAGATCCTGTCCGCTGGCGCCTATCCAGCCGCGAATCACGCGGCCGTGCCTGATGATCTGCTCCATGACCTGCTTCGCGAGATCGATAGGTATGGCGAATCCAATGCCATGAGAGCCGCCGCTGTTTGAGATGATGGCAGTATTGATACCGACCACTTCCCCTTCGGTGTTGATCAGCGCGCCGCCGGAATTGCCCTGGTTGATGGCGGCGTCCGTCTGGATGAAATCCTCGAACGTTGCCAGCCCCAGCTCATGGCGTCCCTTGGCGCTGATGATGCCCTGGGTGACCGTCTTGCCCACGCCGAAGGGATTACCGATGGCCAGCACAACATCACCGACCCGCAGCTGACTGGACTTCCCCAGGTTGGCGGGTAGCAGGTCCTTGCCGGCGGCCTGGATCACGGCGAGATCCGTATCCGGGTCGGTACCGACCACCCTGGCGGGCACCTGCGCCTGCCCATCGGCACCGATGAAGATGTCATCGGCATCCTTTACGACATGGTGATTGGTGAGTATGTATCCATTGCGGTCCACCACGACGCCGGAACCGAGATTGTTTTGCCGGTGCAGGCGGGGCTTGCTCCTGGGATCACCGAAATAGTGTTGCACCAGCGGGTTTTCGAACAGGGGCTTGCCTTCCTCCCGGGTGATCTTGCTGGTGTAAATGTTGACCACGGAAGGTTCCGCAAATGCGACGGCATCAGCCCAGCCACGGTTGTCCTCATTGGAGGGTGGAGCAGGAATACTGCTGGCGCTAGGTGGCGCAAGCAGCTGTGGCCAGAGAGTCAGCGCCAGGTAGGCAGCGGCCAGCCCGGTGACGACTGAGGTGAAGAAAAAAGCAAGAAGACGCTGGAAATTCATAACGGCTACATTCTACCATGAGGTTTTTTTAACGTAGGACAGCCCTGACATGGCCGTGCTGAGTGAATTGATCGAATATTGCAATAGCCGCCTCGATGCCGGAAGTTTTGAGGACTATTGCCCCAACGGGCTGCAGGTGGAAGCTTCTCTGGAGGTGAGCCGCGTCGTGACGGGTGTGACAGCGAGCCTGGCGCTCATCGAGGCTGCCGCTGCTGCCGGGGCGGAACTGCTGCTGGTGCATCACGGCTATTTCTGGAAGAACGAAGCGCCGCCGCTCACCGGCATGAAGGGGCGGCGCATCCAGGCGTTGTATCGCTACGGCATGAGCCTGGCTGCCTACCATCTGCCTCTGGATGCGCATGCGCAGATAGGCAACAATGCCTGCCTGGGTGAACTGCTGGGCTGTTCTGAAGCCCGGCCCATCGAAGGGGAAAACGGTTTGCTTTGGGGGGCGGAGTTCCCCGAGTTGCTGGCTATCGATACCTTGCTGGAAAAGGTGCAGGAGATCACGGGTGGGGAGCCCCTGCTTTTGCCCGGCGGGGATCACGGTGTGCGGCGGCTGGCCTGGTGTACCGGTGGCGCCCAGGGCTGGGTGGATAAAGCGGCGGATCTGGGTTTTGATGCCTACCTTACCGGTGAAGTGTCGGAAACCAGCTTTCATATCGCTGCAGAGCGGAATATTCATTTTATCGCGGCGGGTCACCATGCAACCGAGCGCTATGGTATTCAGGCGCTGGGAAAGGAGCTGGAAGACAAATTCAATGTAAAACATGAGTTTATCGATATTCCAAATCCTGTCTGAAATCAAGGAATAAAATTTAGCGTTTCCTTATCTTGACCAAATGACTCAATTGGGTGAAAATCCTGAGTTATCTTCAGAATAGAAAATTAGTATATTCTGAAAAGCTTGGAGATCGATTTCCAGCTTCAAACCCGAATTTTCAATTGCAACTGGGGGTATTCCATCCATGAGCTCACAAGGCGTGGACCTCAAAAAACGCCGCATGTTGATTACAGCGACAGCTGGTATCGGTGCGGTAGGCGCGGGCTTTGCCCTCGTTCCTTTTCTCAGTTACTGGCAACCCAGCGCCCGGGCCAAGGCCATGGGTGCGCCGGAAGAAGCTGATATCGGCAAGATCGAACCCGGTGCGCTGTTGCGTGTCAAGTGGCGCGGCAAGGTATGCTGGGTAGTCCGCCGCACCGAAGAGACGCTGAAGAATCTCAAGGAGAATACCGGGCATCTCGCCGATCCCGATTCCGAGGTTCCCCAGCAGCCCGAATACTGCAAGAACTATCACCGTTCCATCAAGCCGGAATACCTGATAGCAGTAGGCATATGCACCC
>DRLF01000097.1 GCA_011051425.1 Thiolapillus brandeum
ACGGTTCCGCTGGGTGCGTTCAGGATTGTTTTCGTAGTGTTCCACCTCCACCGGCTGTATTGCCGAGCCTGCGATCGCACCTTGACCGAGCGGGTCGAGATGCTGAGGGGAAAGAACCGCTGGACGGTCCAGCTTGCACAGCAAGTGCTGGAGCTGGTGGACAAGATGAATCTCCAGAGCATCGCCTGGTACCTACGGATGAGTTGGGATACCGTGAAAAAGATCCACGCTCAATGGCTACGCCATAAAGCGCGCCAGCGGTACAAGGAGTTGTCGGCTCTACGCTATCTGGCTATTGACGAATTGGCGATCCGCAAGGGACATCGATATGTCACGGTGGTGCTGGATCTGGAGCGTCGCTGTCCCGTGTGGGTGGGTAAAGGCCGCGGAAACAAGGCGTTGGAACCTTTCTACAAGCTCCTCGCACATCGGGGTATCGCTCCGGTGGCAGTGGCGATGGACATGTGGCCCACCTACACGGAGTTGACCATGAAATACTTTCCTTCGGCGTTGATCGTCTACGACCGATTTCACATCGTCGCAAACGCCAACAAAGCGCTGGATGAGACTCGACGTTTGCTGGCACGCGACGCCGACATCCTGGAGGCAAAGGCGATCAAGGGTACCCGCTGGGTGCTTCTACGAAATGCAGGGCGTCTGGCCAACAACCCCAAAGCGCAGGAAAAGCTTCAGCTTGTTGCCAGGTTTAATGAACCCTTGTACCACGCTTACCTTCTCAAAGAGCAACTGAGGGAACTCTGGGATACGTGTCGAAACGACTTCGAGGCTCGCGACTACTTGCACGACTGGATCCAGCAGGCTACTTCCTCGAGTGTCTATCCGATGGTGCGGTTCGCTAGATCCATCGCAGCTCATCGCCGCGGCATTCTTGACTGGTTCTCCTGCCGTATAAGCACCGGTCCCTTGGAAGGACTGAACAACAAGATCAAGGTCCTGAAACGGAACGCCTACGGCTACCGCGACCGAGCCTACTTCACCTTACGGATCCTTTTCATCAACGAAGCCAAGCACGTATTTGTCGGATGAGCCAACGAGAAGACGCAGGATCGAGAAACCGGTGAAGTCGTACCCCCACGTGGCAAAGGCGAAGCGGTAAATGCCCTCGGCCGCGCGAAGCAGGACCGGAAGGAGAAAGGCGTACGCGCCAACGCCCAGTTCCAGCAGGCCGTAGAGGAACACAGGCTTCTTACTGCGGTCCGCCAGCCGCCCGAACAACCAGGCGCCAAGGGCCATTCCGCCCATGAAGGTCGCAAGAACCGTCGCGACGGCGAAATTCGTGTTGCCGAAAACCATCCCGAACATGCGGGTCCAGATCACTTCGTAGACCAGACCCGCGGCGCCCGACAGGAAAAACGCCCCCCACAGGGCAACTCGCCACTGCGGCCGAAGACTGCTCGGCTGAATCATCCCCTGCTCCCGTGGTTTTTGCTACCTTCCTTCCCGAGGTAAAACCGCTGGCCCTTCCGCGCAGACGCCACGCGGAGTTGCCCGTCCTCCCGTCACCTGTCCACTCGAGGGGCAAATCCGCCGCGCAGTGTCAGAGGCTTTGGATCACCCCTCTTCGAGACCGGGTTACTTCAGCTCGTGCTGCCCTTCAGACGGTACAGCACTTCACCGGCCTTGGGCACAACCAGAATCCCTTCGTCTTCGCGGCCCTTCCATTCTTCCACGTTGATCGTCGCGGGATCCCGGTAACCCAGGTTGATTCGGCGGCAGCGCTCCTCTGGAATACCCGTGGCCAGCACCACATTGATTCGCGGCTTCTCCACCCCGTTCTCGAACGCACCAATCCCCTTCACGTGCGTGGAATGTGCCATCACCCCGCCGGGGACGTCTTTGAACTTGTCCCACTGCTTCAGGAAGTAGTCGCGCACGTGGTAGCCGATTTGGTCCAGGATTTTGCCGTGCGTGTACGAGACCTCCGTGATGTGCGGCCCGTAAATGATCAGCTCGCCGCCGTCAGCCACGACCGGCTCCAGCTTGTACATGCATTTGCCCGCCGTCCACAGGTCGTCGTACATGGTGGGACAGATGGAAAGCACTCGCTCGAAGGGATGATCCACGTAGACCACGTGGATTCTGGCGGAAAGGTCGGCCGCGTCGCTGAATGCCTTCTCAGGCGTGCCGATGAACAGGCCGTGCAGCCCTTCGTCCGTGGTCACCATGCTGAGGCAGATCTTGGGCATGTCGAGAAGCTGGGCCGCCCGGTCCACCACGCGCCTGACCGGGTTCCACTTGGTGCCGATGATTTTCATGTTGGTGATCACGGCGCCAAGCCAGTGGAAGAAATTGATGATGTCCGGCCCGGCGATTCCAGGGAACAGGTACTTGTTGCCGCCGGAGAAGCCCACCACCTCGTGCGGAAAGGTTGGCCCGGCGATCATCAGCACGTCGTAGTCCAACACCAGCTTGTTGAGCGCCACGGGCACGTCCTGGCGCATCAGGCCTTCGGTGATTTCTTCGATCTCCCCAGCGGGGATGGTGCCCAGCAACGCCAGGGTCTCGGGATCATCCCAGTGGTGGTTGAACACCTGTACCTGGCTGTACCGCTGGCTCCACTCCTCCTCGGACACACCAAGATGCTTAAGAATGCGGTCCCAGGACATCACCGGGTGCGTGCCCAGGGCAATCAGGAAGTCCAGTTTCGCCACGCGTGGCAGAAGGAGATCTGTCAGCATTCGAAAGAACAGC
>DRLF01000098.1 GCA_011051425.1 Thiolapillus brandeum
CGCTGATCATCGAACCCCGGGAGCCGGAACCCTTTACCTACGATCGTGACTATGTGGTGATGCTCTCGGACTGGACCGACGAAGATCCCACGGTGGTCTATGCCAAGCTGAAGAAGCTCAGCCACTACTACAATTTCAACGAGCGCACCCACAAAGATCTGATGAAGGATCTCAAGGAGAAGGGCCTGGCACGCACCTGGTCCGAGCGCAAGATGTGGATGCAGATGCGCATGAGCCAGCGCGATCTGGCCGACGTAAGCGGTTATACCTACACCTACCTGATGAACGGGCAGACACCGGCAGATGGCTGGACTGGCCTGTTCCGCAAGGGTGAGAAGGTGCGTCTGCGTTTCATCAACGGTTCGGCCATGAGCTTTTTCGATGTGCGTATTCCCGGCCTGAAGATGACCGTGGTCGCAGCAGACGGCCAGTATGTACAACCTGTTTCCGTGGACGAGTTCCGTATTGGTGTGGCAGAAACCTATGATGTGATCGTGGAGCCGGATGACGGTGCGTATTCCATCTTCGCCCAGTCGATAGACCGTTCCGGCTATGCCCGGGGAACCCTGACACCGGATCCTTCAATGACGGCTGAAGTGCCTCCCATGGATCCTGTTCCCAATCTTACTCATACCGATATGGGTATGGACATGAGCAGCATGGGACACGACATGCATGATATGGGCGGCATGAACATGGCCGGCATGGACCACAGTAAGATGCAGATGGGCGGTGGTGACATGCAGGGCATGGACCACGGCAAGATGCAGATGGGTGGTGGCGACATGAAGGGCATGGATCACAGCAAGATGCAGATGGGTGGTGGCGACATGCAGGGCATGGATCACAGCAAGATGCAGATGGGCGGTGGTGACATGCAGGGTATGGACCACAGCAAAATGCAGATGGGCGGTGGTGACATGGCCGGCATGGATCACAGCAAAATGCAGATGGGCGGTGGTGACATGAAGGGCATGGACCACAGTCAGCATCAGATGGCAGCTTCCGGCAAGCCCGTGCATCCTTCGGATTTCAGCTCCGGCAAGGTGATTCATGCACCCACGGAATACGGACCCCAGGTCGATATGCGTGCGCAGGCGCCGCAATACCGCCTCAGTGATCCGGGTGTCGGTTTGCGAAACAACGGTCGGCGGGTATTGACCTATGCTGATCTCAAGAATCTGCGCGGTACCAACGACCCGCGTGATCCCGACAGGGAGATTCAGCTGCATCTCACCGGCAACATGGGGCGCTACATGTGGTCGATGAACGGTGTGAAATTCAACGATGCCGAACCCTTGCGATGGAAAATGGGCGAGCGTTTGCGCATTACCTTCGTCAACGACACCATGATGAACCACCCCATGCATCTGCATGGCATGTGGAGTGATCTGGAGACTGGCGACAACGATTTCATCCCGCGCAAGCACACTGTGATCGTGCAACCGGGTTCCCGTATCAGCTACCGGGTGACCGTGGATGCGGAAGGAGGATGGGCTTATCACTGCCATCTGTTGTATCACATGCTGGGCATGTTCCGTGAAGTTCAGGTCAGTTGAGGAGACGTAAAATGAAAAAGATCTATACGATGATACTGGCGCTGGGCGTGAGCGGAAGTGCTGTTGCGGGTGGCATGAATGATGATCCCTTTCTGTTCATGCTGAAAATGGACAAGCTGGAGTTCCGTGATACGGACAATGGTACCAACCTGATCTGGGATGCCCAGGCCTGGGCAGGCAAGGACCTGAACAAGCTCTGGATCAAGAGCGAGGGCGAGCAGACCGAAGACGGTACGGAAGAGGGAAATGTCGAAGTGCTCTACAGCCGTGCGATTGCCCCGTTCTGGGATCTTCAGGCGGGCTGGCGTCATGATTTCCGGCCAGAGCCAAGCCGTGACTGGTTTGCCTTCGGCGCCAAGGGGCTGGCACCCTATCTGTTCGAAGTGGATGCCACCGCTTATGTGGGTGAATCCGGCCGGCTTGCTGCCGCCCTGTCCGTGGAGTATGAGTACCTGTTCACGCAGAAACTGATTCTTTCGCCTGAACTGGAGATGAACCTCTACAGTAAGGATGACGAGGAAGTGGGCGTGGGTTCCGGGCTTTCGGATATGGAGCTGGGTTTGCGGCTTCGTTACGAAATCGTGCGTGAATTTGCACCCTATATCGGCGTCGTCTGGTGGGGCAAGTATGGCAACACTGCCGACTATGCAAAAGCCGAAGGCGGGGATACCAGTGATGTCGAATTTGTCGCAGGCTTCCGCCTGTGGTTCTGATTGGAGAAATACAGTGAGTAAGAGAAACAAGAAGCGCAGTATGCAACAGGTATTCGCCCTCGTCATTCTGCTGAGCAGCATCGTCGTGGGAGGTTCCTGGCTGCTTTTGCCGAAAACAGCCCAGGCTGCTGACGTGGTTGTATACAAGAGCCCAACCTGCGGCTGCTGCAAGAAGTGGGTTTCCCACATGCGTGAAAACGGTTTTAGCGTGGAAGTGCATGAACAGTACAATGTCACACCAAAGAAGGATGAATACGGCGTGCCGCGCCGGTTGCGTTCCTGCCATACGGCCAAAGTGGGAGGGTATGTGGTCGAGGGCCATGTACCCGCCGATGTGGTCAGGCAGCTCCTGGAAGAGCAACCGGAAATTGCCGGTGTGGCTGTTCCGGGTATGCCCATGGGATCACCCGGCATGGAAGGGTTCCGCAAGGATCCCTATGATGTGATCAGTTTTACCGACTCCGGTAAGACCGGCATCTACGCCAGTCGCTGATCAAGGGCGGGGAAGCTGAAACAGCTTTCCCGCCTGTGCCCGATTCAGAGTGCTTACAAATGAAGGTAGTACCAGATGCAAGTTGAAGAAGTCGCCATACCCGGTGAATACCGCCTGAAAGTGCAGGGCATGACCTGTGCCCATTGTTCAGGACGCGTCGAAAAGGCGGCATTGTCCGTCGCGGGAGTCACCGGGGCCGAAGTCGATCTTGATGCCGGCACTGTCCTGGTGAAGGGAGGGCGTCCTCATGAGGTCATCGAAGCCATCGGCAAGGCCGGTTATGAGGCGGCACCCCTGCCGGATATTCCGGAAAGCTGTCCCTTGCCGGACACTGCCGACACAGCGCCACTGAAATCGCCGGGCAATGCCTATACCTTGCAGGTGAGTGACATGACCTGCACCAGTTGCGTGGGCCGTGTGGAGAAGGCGATTCTTTCCGTAGAAGGTGTGACGGAAGCAGTTGTCGATCTGGTCAACCAGACGGCCGAAATCGTGGGCGGTGATCCACAGGTGGTGATCGACGCTGTCGTGGATCAGGGCTATCCGGCCCGGCTGTTGCAAACACAGGCACAGGATGATGGCTACGAACTGGCTATCGGCGACATGACCTGCTCCAGCTGTGTGGCAACGGTGGAGAAGGCCATCCGTGCCGTACCGGGCGTGCGGGATGCGGCGGTCAATCTGCTGGAAAAGAATGCCATCGTTCATGGCGGTGATCCCCAGGCTGTCATCGATGCCATCGTCGACCAGGGTTACGAGGCGCATCTGCGTGAGAGGCATACCTCTCCCAACGAATTCCGACTGGTATTTCCAGACGATGCCGGTGCAGTGCAGGCGATCCGGCTACTGAAAAAACTTCTCAAAGAAGCCGGAGAAACGGATGCAAGCATAAACGAAGAGCACTGGCCCGCCGTCACCGTGAAGACCGGTGTTCATCCGGCCCGGCTGGTGTTGCAGCTGCGGGAACGTGGCATACAGGCGACGGTTGAGGAACAGTTTGTCGATCCCTATGTGGAACAGGCAGAGAAGGCGCAGCAGGAGATCAAACGCTCCTGGCGGCGTGCCCTGGTAGCCGGTCTGGTCGGTGGCCTGCTGATTGCCGGTGAATTCAGTGGCCTGCTGCCGCATGTCTCCGACCCTGAAACACCCCTTGGCGTCAGTGGCCAGGTACTGTGGGGAGGGATTGCCCTCATCGTGCTGTTCACCATGTGGTACAGCGGACGCAACTATTACAGTACGGCCGTCAAGCAGGCACGGCATCTTTCCGCCAACATGGATACCCTGGTTGCCCTGGGTACATCAGCCGCCTGGCTGTCGTCCGTTATCTTTATCATCAATCCCAATTTCATACCGGGGGAACCCAAGCTCTACCTGGATGCAGCGGTGCTGATCCTCTCTTTTCTGCAACTGGGCCATGCCCTGGAGGTTCGCGCCAAGCGTACCACCAGCGAAGCTATCGGTTCTCTGTTGAAGCTGGCGCCCAAGACAGCCAGGCTACTGATGGATGACACGGAAGTGGAATTGCCCGTATCCCTCCTGCGCCCCGGTGACCGGTTGCGCGTGCGTCCAGGAGAGACAGTGCCGATCGACGGTGCCGTAAGAGAAGGCAGTTCATCCGTGGATGAGGCCATGCTTACGGGTGAACCCATTCCTGTGGAGAAAAAAGCCGGCAACGACGTAATTGGCGGCACCCGCAACCTGAACGGCAGCTTCGTGCTTGAAGTGAGCAAGCCCGCCAGTGAAACCACCCTCTCACACATCATCGAGATGGTGAAAAAGGCGCAGCTGAGCAAGCCAGCCATTGCCCGCCTGGTGGACAGGGTCTCGGCGGTATTCGTTCCCATCGTCATACTCATTGCCATCGTCGCTTTCGCAGTCTGGTATTTCGTGGGGCCAGAACATTCCCTGGCCTTCGCGCTCACTGCGGGCATCGCGGTGCTGGTCATCGCCTGCCCCTGCGCCCTGGGTCTGGCCACGCCCATCGCCATCATGATGGGTACGGGCAGGGCAGCCCAGCTGAACATCCTCATACGAAACAGTGAAGCGTTGCAGAGCGCCTCCCATCTCACCCACCTGGTCGTGGACAAGACGGGCACACTCACCCAGGGACGCCCACAGGTGACGGGAATATATCCCCATGGTGACCGGCAGGAAGATGACTTGCTGGTGCTCGCCGCCAGCCTGGAAAGCCAGTCGGAACATCCCCTGGCGGAGGCCATCAACAAGGCAGCCAGCGACAAAAACCTGTCCCTGCTCAAAGCAGGTGATTTCCTGGCCGTGTCCGGACGCGGCATTCAGGCACGTATCAATGATGAGATAGCCGTGCTGGGCAATCAGCATTTCCTGCAAGACAATGCTATCGGGATTCCCGAAGAACTGCAGAAGACGGCAGAGCGGGAAGCAGAATTGGGTGGTACGCCTATCTGGCTGGGCAGTGGTGGGAAGCTGAGTGGCCTGCTGGTGCTCAAGGATCCCGTGCGTGAAGATACACCCAACGCTGTTCAGGCATTACAGAAGCGTGATGTCACCCTGGTCATGTGCACGGGCGACAACGAAATTACCGCCAGGGCTGTCGCACGGCAGCTTGGTATTACTGAAGTGCACAGCGAGGTCATGCCCGAAGACAAGCTGAACGTGGTAAAGGCCCTCCAGGAGAAGGGCTACAAGGTGGGTATGGTAGGTGATGGAGTAAACGATGCGCCGGCGCTGGCCCAGGCGGATACCAGTTTTGCCATCGGCAGTGGCACGGACGTGGCCATCGACAATGCCGACATCACCCTGGCCGGTGATTCACTGGCCAATGTCAGCACTGCCATCGCCATCTCCACGGCAACATTGCGTAACATCAAGCAGAACCTGTTTGGTGCCTTCATTTATAATGTCACCGGCATTCCACTGGCCGCGGGGGTGCTCTATCCCCTGACGGGCTGGATGCTGGAACCCATGTTTGCCAGTGCAGCCATGGCTTTGTCCTCGGTAACTGTAGTGACCAATGCCAATCGGTTGCGTTTTTTCAAACCTCAGAAATAGGTGTATCCATGTCCAAAGAAATCAAACTGCATATTACCGGTATGACCTGCGGCCATTGTGTCGCCCATACCAAGAAAAGCCTGGAAGCCGTACCCGGTGTGGAATCAGCGGAAGTCTCCTTGGAACCCGGTGGTGCAGTAGTCAAGGGTGATGCAGATGCTGCGGCACTGGTCGCAGCCGTGAAGGAGGCGGGCTACGAGGCTGTTGTCGATGAGTAAGGCGTCTTCGGTCAGCGTACTCTTTGTTTGCATGGGCAACATCTGCCGTTCTCCCACTGCCCACGGTGTTTTTCGTAAAATTGTGCGGGATGAGGGGCTTGATTCCCTGATCGAAATCGATTCGGCTGGAACCCATGCCTATCATGTAGGTTCACCGCCGGATAGCCGCGCGCAGGCGACGGCGCTGAGCAGGAACCTGGACCTTTCGGATCTGCGGGGACGACAGGTAGAAACGGAAGACTTTCAGCGTTTCGACTATGTCCTGGCCATGGACAAAGAGAACATGGATATCCTGAACCAGCTTTGCCCGGCGGGCGCCGAGGAGAAGTTGCGCCTGTTCATGGACTATGCGCCGGACTATGGCATACCGGAAGTGCCTGATCCTTACTACGGTGGTGATCGCGGTTTCGAACAGGTATTCGACATGATCGAAGAAGCTTCCCGCGGATTGCTGGAGGATATACGCCAGCGTCATCTGTCATAGCTGTCTTCGGTGAAAATTAAAGAACCCGATGGGTTCAATGCTGGAGAATTGTCCCTTACCATTGGAAAGAACTCTCTGCTTTAGGCAATGCTGCCATATCAGGTTGTTCTGGTCGAATGAAGCAACATGAATGTCGATAGCGCCGCGATGATGGCGGCAACGACAAAGGCGGTGGCAGCGCCAAAGCCTTGCCACAGCACACCAAACAGCAGGGCGCCGGGCAATGCCGCCAGTCCGGTTGTCATATGGTACAGGCCGAATGCGGTGCCTCTTTGTGAGGCGTGGCTGAAATCGCCGATAAGGGCGCGCTCGACACCTTCTGTCATGGCAAGCGCACCGCCATAGAGAAGAAAGATCGTCCAGGTCAATGCCTCACCCTGTCCATGGGCCGTGAAAGCCAGGGCAATGAGCAGTGCGATCCGCAGCCCCCAGCCAGCCAGCAGTAGTGGCACCCGACCGAAATGATCTGACAGTGCACCGGCCGGCCCTGCAACGATGGCCTTGACTGCGCTGGCGCCGGCCCAGACCAGGGGCACCCAGGCAATGGCCAGTCCGCGATCGTTGGCCCACAGCACCAGAAAAGCCTCGGGTGCACTGGCCAGGGCCAGGCCACCTGCAGCAATGATCAGACTACGCACGCGACGATCCAGCATCGACCAGCGCAACGGCGACCTGTCTGCATTTTCAACCGGGAGTGTAGTGCCATCCAACCCCCAGATCAGGAGGGCCGGTACCAACAGGCCCGGTATCAGCGACCAGAGAAAGACATGCTGCAACGGCAGGTTTGCACTGAGCAGCCCAAAGGCCAGCAGAGGACCGACCATGGCTCCGGCATTGTCCAGTGCACGATGAAAGCCAAAAGAGCGGCCCATTGTCGCCTTGTTTGTGCTGGCCGCGATCAGGGCATCGCGGGGCGAGGTGCGAATACCTTTGCCGACGCGGTCGAGAAAGCGCAGTATCAGTACCCAGGTCCAGCCAAGAGCGACACCAATCAGCGGACGTGCCAGGTTGGATACGCTGTAGCCACCCAGCACCAGCCTTTTATGATTCCAGCCCCGGTCCACCAGGCGTCCCGAAGCCAGTTTCAGGAGACTGGCGGTAGCCTCGGCGACACCCTCTATCAAACCGACGATGGCAGGACCGGCCCCCAGGGTTGCAGTCAGAAACAGGGGCAGCAAAGGGGTGATCATCTCGCTGGCGGTGTCGTTCAAAAAAGATACCAGGCCTAGGATGATGACTGTTTTGGGTAAGCCGAACATAGTTGTTGAGTGTCAGCGGTATACCGGAGACGATACTGTTTCGTCATAAGGGAAGGAATTTATATGGGTCAATCCGGATATAGCCCAATAAAAGCCCCCGGCTTTGCCGGGGGATGTGCTTAGCTAGTCTTCTTCCTTGACGGTTTTCTTCTCGGGTTCTTCAGAAGCCGCTTTGATCTTTGGGGAGGCAGCAGGCTTTTCAGCCGGGGGAAGTGCCGTCTTCGGTTCTGACGTGCTGTCCTTGTCATCGCTGACGATTTTCTTTTTGGCGACAGCCTTTTTCTTGGTGGTTTTC
>DRLF01000099.1 GCA_011051425.1 Thiolapillus brandeum
GCATCAAGGCCTATCTCAGCCCCGACTTCTCACACCTGTCCGATCCCAGGGTTTGGATCGACGCTTACAGCCAGATTTTCTTCACCCTGAGCCTGGGTTTCGGCATCATGATCGCCTATGCCAGCTACCTGCCCCGCAAGGCGGACATTACCCGCAACGCCCTGCTCACCGCCGTGATCAACAGCGGTTTCTCTCTGTTCGCCGGCCTGGCTGTTTTCGCGGTACTGGGCTTCATGGCCACCACCCAGCATCAACAGCTGGCGGATGTGGTGGCGGAAAGCATCGGTCTGGCTTTCGTCGCCTATCCCAAGGCGGTGAGTCTGATGCCCGGCGGCAATTTCTTTGGCGCCCTGTTTTTCCTGTGCCTGGTGGTGGCCGGGCTGTCCTCCGCCGTGTCCATCATCGAGGCCTTCGTCTCTGCCATGGTGGACAAGTTCGGCATGAGCCGCCAGAAGCTGGTGACCTTCATCTCGGTGCTGGGCTTCCTCGGCTCCATCGTCTTCACCACGCACGCGGGCCTGCTGTGGCTGGATATCGTGGATCATTTCGTCACCCACTACGGCCTGGTAAGCGTGGGCATCATGGAGTGCCTGGTGGTGGGCTGGCTGTTCCGTCTGCCCAAGCTGCGCCATCACATCAACCGCATCTCCTCCATACCCCTGGGCCGCTGGTGGGATTTCCTCATCAAGATTTTCGTCCCCCTGGTGCTGCTTATCATTCTGGCGGGCGATCTCTATTCCGAAGTTCAGAAACCCTATGCCGGCTACAGCTGGGCCTCGGTGATCCTCATCGGGCGGGACTGGCTGCTGCTGACCCTGGTGGCTGCCTTCGTCATCGCCTGCCGCCCCTGGCGGACGGGTTCTCATGAGGAAGGAGGGCGTTCCGATAACGCGGATCAGGCCTGAAGCAACTGCCCCGCCCTTTTGAACACCTGCCGAAACATTTGCGTGGTCAGGCGCCGGGTCTGGGTGTTATAGCGGCTGCAGTGGTAGGAATCGAGCAGTTTCCTGCCCTCCCCCAGGTCATGTTCCGCAGCATGGCCGAAGGGGAAATCCACCTGGCGCTTTCCCGTGGCTGTTATCACAGCCCGATGGGCGATTCCCCCCAGGGCCAGCACCACGCTGTCCGCAGGCAGTGCCTGCAGTTCCTGCTGCAGAAAGCGGTTGCACTCACGCACTTCGCTGCCCACCGGCTTGTTCTGCGGCGGCAGGCACTTGACCGCATTGGTAATGCGGCAGTTTTTCAGCTGCAGACCATCCCCGCCATGCACAGATTCCGGCGCCGAGGCAAAACCGCATTTGTACAGGGTCTCGTACAGCAGGATGCCAGCGTGATCCCCCGTGAACGGACGACCGGTGGCATTGGCGCCATGCATGCCCGGCGCCAGTCCCACGACCAGCAAGCGCGCCTGGGGATCACCAAAGGGCGCAACGGGGCGGCAATGATAGTCCGGATGCCCGGCCTTCACTTCTTCCAGAAAACTGGCCAGACGGTCGCAGGCGCGGCAGTCCGGATCGAAAGCCAGGCTCACGTCATCAGCTCGATGAGCCCGTGACGCAAGGCGAAGTGGGTGAGCTCCACGTCGTTGTGGATCTCCAGCTTCTCGAACAGGCGGGTACGATAGGTGCTGATGGTCTTGGGACTGAGAAACAGGGCATCCGATATCTGCTGGGTGGTGCTTCCCCGGGTAATCATCAGCATCACCTGCATTTCCCGCGGAGACAGCTTGGCCAGCGGCGTGGATTTCCCCTTGTTCACCAGGGCCGACAGACTGAGACGCTGCGCCACTTCGTTACAGATATAGTGCTCGCCCCGCATGACCTGGCGAATGGCGGCTGACACTTCATCCGCAGGACTCCCCTTGGTCAGATAACCCACGGCACCGGCATCGAGCAACTGGTTGGGAAAAGGCTGGTCGTCCAGCGCGGTAAGGGCTATCACTTTGGCCTGGGGATCGGCGCGCACGATGCGGCGGGTAGCCTCGATGCCGCCGATTCCCGGCATGTTCACGTCCATCAATATCACATCCGGCGGTGTCCTGCGCACGAACTCGACAGCATCTTCTCCTGTCTCGGCTTCCGCCACCACGGTCATGTCTTCCTGAGTATCGAGTATGCCTTTTATCCCGGAACGGAACAGGGCATGGTCATCTACGAGTAAAATCCGAATCATTTTTCTCCCTTTCTTAGCCTGCGACCGACGCCGGTACCGCCCGCTGGTAGGACCAGTCCTTGATCGCCTGTATCTGTTCTTCCATGGTACGCGACAACGGCACCATATTCACTGTATTGCGGATCACATCCTTTTCGTTGAAGGCCCTGCCTTCCTGCCAGGCTTCGATACGGGCGGCTTTCACGGCAGATTCTATTTCCGCGCCACTCCAGCCTTTGGTAGCGGCCGCCAGGTAGTCGATATCGAATCCTTCGGGGTTTTGTCCGTTGAGACGGATGTGTATGGCGAAGATCTGCGCCCTTTCACTGCTGGTGGGCAGGTCCAGGAAAAACAGCTGGTCGAAACGCCCCTTGCGCATCAGTTCAGCGGGCAGCTGCTGTATGCGGTTGGCCGTGGCCGCGAGAAACACGCCGGCGGGCTTTTCCTGCATCCAGGTCAGAAAACTGGAAAAGATGTTGACGTTGCCGCTGGAGGCGCCGCTGTCGTCATACCCGAAAGCATTTTCCAGCTCGTCTATCCAGAGCACCACCGGCGCAATCTCTTCGGCGATGCGGGTTGCATGCTCGAAGGCATATTCCGGCGAACCGAAGCTGCCTGACATGACCAGGCTCATGTCCAGGCGTACCAGGGGCATGTTCCAGGCCGTTGCGATGGTCTTTGCTGCCATGCTTTTACCGCAGCCGCTGATACCCATGAAAAGCACACCGGCAGGCAGGGGCACGCCTTCTTCGAGGGCATCCTTGGTGAACAGATCCTCGCGTTTGCGCACCCAGTCCTTGAGGTTCTCCAGCCCACCGATATCCTTCAGAGAGCGCTGTGGCGGATAGAAACGCAACACGCTTTCCTTGGCCAGTATCTGGGCTTTTTCTTCCTGAATCTCTGTCATGGCCGTACGCAACCGCAGATCCGGCATACCGTAGAGACGGCGCTGCAGATGCGCCACCTCGTTCAGGGACAGGCCTTTCATGGCCACGGCCATGTGGTACAGCATGTCTTCATCGGGCACCGAACCCTGTCCACCGTGCTTGTGCAGCTGCGTGAGGATGTCCTCTTCGGACGGCAGGGCCATTTCCACCAGGAACATTTCCTTTTTCAGTGCCTCGGGCATCTTCAGTACAGGGTGGCTGACGAACACGTAAATCTGCCTGCCCAGCAGCCGGTAGTAAAGATCGCGCAGACCGCGTACCAGCGCGGGCTGTTCGTCAAACCACAGGGGCAGGTCCTTCAGCAGATAGATGCAGTTGCCCTCTTCCGCACTGATACGTGACAGAGCCCGCAGCGGATCGGAAACAGTGTCTTCCTCATCGTCAAAACCGCTGGTAGCCGACCAGGTAACCAGTTTCCCCTGTCCCCTGAACAGGCTCTCCACCAGCATGGAAAGCATGTTTTCCATGCGCTCTTCCTCCCAGCCCAGGAAATAGTACAAGGGATACTGGGAGCGCAATCCGCGGGTCAGTTTCTGCAGGGTTTTCTTGTTACCTGAGCTCACAGAGGTTTCCTTCCTGGTAGGTTATTGGACCATAGATTTCCCGGAACGGGATGTTCATCGTGCAAGGCTGTCTTCTGCAGCCAGAATCCGGTCGTAGATTTCCCAGGCCGAGGCCGCTTCTTCGGGTGTGACTTTCTGCGTGGCATAGCCGCCCTGCATGACCAGGAAATCGCCCGGCTCCACTGTCTCATCCTGCATGAGGAACAGACTGACTTCCCGTTGCACACCTTTCGCCTCGCAACAGGCCATGAAACCGTCGACAGACAACACCTGCATGGGAATTCCCAGACACATTCCTCTATACCACCATTGGTCAGTATTTAACGGCAGATCATCCAGTTATTGACATTCGTCAATATGGGCACCGATAAATGTACTATACATTAAGGGTGAAAAAGAATTTTTTATGCAGGGTTGTTCAATTACCGTAGTCTGCTACAGATAAAGGGGCGACAGGCATGCAAACCACATTGATCCTGGGAATCGGCAATACCTTGCTGAAAGACGAGGGTATTGGTGTGCATGTGCTGAATTTTCTGCGCCACAACCATCCCCAGGACGAAAACGTCACTTTCATGGACGGCGGCACACTCAGCCTGACACTGGCGGCGGACATCGAGGAACATGATCAGCTTATCGTCATCGATGCGGCACGACTGGGAGGGCAGGCAGGTGCGGTGCACTGCATGGAAGCCGAAGCCATGGATGACTTTCTTGGTGCCAGCCGCCGCAGCGTACATGAAGTCGGCCTGCTGGATCTGATCGATATCGCCCGCCTCACCGGCTCCCTGCCCGTCAGGCGCGCTCTCGTCGGTATACAGCCCCAGATCATGGACTGGGGAGAAGAACCCAGTCCTGCCGTCAGGGCAGCCATACCGGCGGCGGCGAGACATGTCCTCGAATTGCTGGAACGCTGGCATCACAGCACTTCTGATCTGAACGGGGTCCTGCCATGAACCGCCCCGCCCTGCCAGCCATCGATGTGGCCGCCTGGGAAACAGGCAATGTACTGCCACTACTCCATGAAATACGCCATGCTTTGCAGAATCTTCTGGATGGCGACCGGGAAACCACCATCGACCTGCGGGCGCTGCCCATGGCGCCTGGCGAAGAGGCCCGGCTGATCGAGACATTGGGCGAAGGGGAAGTCAGCGTGCAGCTGAACGCCCTGGGAAAAAGCGAGATCACGGAAACCCGTTATCCGGGTGTATGGCTGATTGCCCATTACAACGCCAACGGAGAAGTCCTCGGTAAATTCATCGAAATCACACGCATACCCGGCCTGCTCAAATCCCAGCGCGAAGACATCGCTGACGGTTTGCAGGCCCTGGAGGATGAACTGCATGAAAAATGACCCATCCCTGCTGGATATCCTGCGGCAACAAGGTGTCAGCCGCCGGGGTTTCCTCAAATTTTGCGCCGCAACCGCTTCCCTGATGGCACTACCGCCGGGCATGGCGCCGGTGATTGCCAAAGCGCTGGAACAGGCACGCCGGCCCTCTGTGATCTGGCTGTCTTTTCAGGAATGCACCGGCTGCACCGAATCCCTTACCCGCTCCCACGCTCCCACGCTGGAAGGCCTGATATTCGACGCCATCTCGCTGGATTATCATCATACGCTGCAGGCTGCATCAGGCACGGCGGCCGAAGAGGCCAGAAAGACCGCCATGGAGGAAAACAGGGGCAAGTATCTGCTCGTGGTGGACGGTTCCATTCCCACGGGCAACGCCGGGTACTCCACCATTGCAGGCATCAGCAACCTGGACATGCTGAAAGAAGTGGCTGCCGGCGCCGCAGCCATCATCGCCGTGGGCACCTGTGCGGCTTTCGGCGGCCTGCCCCATGCCAGCCCCAACCCGACCGGCGCCGTTGCCGTTTCGGACATCATCACCGACAAACCCATCGTGAACGTTTCCGGCTGCCCGCCCATTCCGGTGGTCATTACCGGCGTACTGGCGCACTTTCTGACTTTCGGCAGCCTTCCCGAGCTCGATCACCTAGGACGCCCCATGGCATTTTACGGCAACAATATCCATGACCGTTGCTACCGCCGGCCGTTCTATGAACGCGGGCAGTTCGCCGAAAGCTTCGACGACGAAGGCGCAAAAAAAGGCTGGTGCCTGTACAAACTGGGCTGCAAGGGTCCCGTCACCTACAACGCCTGCGCCACCACCAAATGGAACAATGGCACCAGCTTTCCCATCGAATCCGGCCACGGTTGCCTGGGATGCTCAGAGCCCAATTTCTGGGACATGGGCGGCTTCTACAACGCGCTTTCCGAACCTTCCAAAGGCACGGGTAACGCGCTGGGCTGGGGAGTGGCGGCAGGCGCCGCACTGGGCGCTGCCAGCGGCCTCATGGCCAGAAGAGAAAAAGACCATGCATCCCGTTCCCATCAACAGGTTACCGTGGATGATCTGAAACGGGAGGAATCCCCATGAATATCGAAGCCGTCCTGCAGTGGATACGCGGCCCTGGCCTGAGCCTTTCCCTGGGCATTTTTATTTTCGGCATATTGCTCAAGCTGCTGGAGATCTTCCTGCTGGGACGCAGGAAAAACCTGGCAGCGGTCAGATCCAGCGGCGTGGCAGCAGGCTTTCGCACCATCTTCAGCCGTTCCCTGCCACCGGAAGGCAATATCCTGCGCCGTCCCCCTTTTGTATTCATCTTTGGCTATGCCTTCCACATCGGGCTGTTTGTCGTCATTCTCTTCCTGGCGCCACATATCCAGGTCGCCCAGTCACTGCTTGGCCTTTCCTGGCCGTCGCTGCCCACACCGGTAGTGGACGTGTTTGCTGTCATCGCCCTCATCGCACTGATGGCCCTATTGTGGTACCGGCTGACCAGCCCCCTCATGAAATACCTGACCACGGCACAGGACTACCTCGTCTGGGCACTGACCTTCATCCCGCTGCTGTCCGGTTACATGGCCTATCACCATCTGTTGCTGCCCTATACCTGGCTGCTGGCCATTCATATCGCGAGTGTCGAACTGCTGCTGGTGCTGTTTCCCTTCACCAAGCTGACTCACGCGTTCACCCTGTTCATCTCCCGCTGGTATACCGGCATGATGGCGGGTCAGAAAGGAGTGCAATCATGAGCAAGGCAACTCTCGAACGGGGCATCAACGCGCTGAAAGAGCAGATCGACGCTCCAACGGCTGCCTTTTTCAGCAGCTGTGTCCATTGCGGTCTCTGCGCCCAGGCCTGCCTGTTCTACACCGAAACCTGTGATCCGGCCAAGACGCCCATCCACAAGCTGGAACCCATGCGCCGGCTCTGGGAGCAGGAATACACCCTGGGAGGAAGGATACGCAAATGGCTGGGGCTGGCCAAACCCGTTACCGACGGCGAGCTGGCCCGGTGGAGTGAGCTGGTCTACCAGAACTGCACACTGTGCGGACGCTGCAGCATGGTCTGTCCCGTGGGCAACGACATCACCTATATGATCCGCAAGATGCGCGAAGGTCTCTCGGCCGCCGGTCACGCGCCCGACGGGCTGATAGGCGCCACCACGCGCGCCGTCAAACTGGGCAGCCCCATGGGGGTTACCCTCAAGGCGCTCAAGGCCCAGGCGAAGCACGTGAAAGAGGATTCCGGGCTGGACATACCCTTCGACGTGGAAGGCGCGGAATACATGGTGCTGCTGTCTTCCATGGAAGTCATCAACTACCCGGAATACCTGCAGGCCATCGCCAGAATATTCGACCAGACCGGAAAAACCTGGACCATCTCTTCACAGGCCTTCGAAGCAACCAATTCCGGCATACAGATAGGCACTTCCGACATTGCCGCCGAACTGGTGCAGCGCGTGGTCGATGCGGCGGAAAAGCTGAAGGTGCAGACCGTCATCAGCCCCGAGTGCGGCCATGCCTACACCGCCATTCGCTGGGAAGGCCCCAATCTCATCGGCCGCCCCTTCACCTTCAAAGTGCAGCATATTCTTGAAGTGCTGGACGAGCTTCGCGAGCAGGGCCTGCTGCGGGTGGAAGGCGTCGAAGACTCCCGGCTGACCTTCCACGACCCCTGCCAGCTGGTGCGTCGCGGCGGCGTCATCGATCCGCCACGCAATCTCATCAAAATGGTGGTCGACGACTTCGTCGAAATGAAGGATCACGGCAAGATGAACTGGTGCTGCGGTGCCGGTGGCGGCGTAAGCGCCATCGAGGAAGCGGCGGAAATCCGCCTCAAGGCCTTCAACCGCAAGAAGAAGCAGCTGGCCAAACTGAAAGTGGATGGCCTGGTGACCGCCTGCGCCAACTGCCGCATCCAGATCGAGGAAGGCCTCGAAGAAAACGACATGGACATGCCTGTCATTGGCCTCACCGAAATGCTGGCAAACCACCTGGTTGAAGAAGATACCGGAGGAGGTACATCCTCATGATTCAGATTACCAACAATGCCGAACTCCAGAAAGCCCTGGAAGCCATGGACTGCGAGCAGCAGCGCAAGCTGGCAGCACGTTTCGTGGAAGACGTGCTGTTTCTGACCAGGGACGAGCGTATTCCAAAAGTGATCAGGACGGTCCTTACCGATCATCCTGATCCTGAGGAGCTGGAATCCGCCAGAAAAATGGCCAAGGCCAGCATCGTCGATTCCCATTGCCGCTGTGGAGCAGACTGTGACTGGCGCGAACAGGCCGCTTATTTCGTCGCCCGGGCTGCAGCTGCTGCCGTGGCACCGGAGAACAAATGTCTTTCGAAAAGTGCTGCCTGGGAAGCTGCGGTGAACGCGCGCATGGCCTGTACCTGCGCTTCCATCGATGGAGAAGATATCGCCAGCCCTGAATGTGAAAAACAGCAGCAGATCGCCACTGAATTCCTCAATGCCCTGGAGCAGGAGCAGCACACATGAGTGAACGCATCGTAGTCGACCCCATCACGCGCATCGAAGGTCATTTGCGAATCGAAGCCCGCATGGACGGTGACCAGATCGCCGAGGCCTGGTCTTCCGGTACCATGGTGCGGGGTATCGAGATCATTCTGAAAGGCCGGGATCCACGTGATGCCTGGGCCTTCGCCCAGCGCATCTGCGGCGTTTGCACACTGGTCCATGGCATCGCCTCGGTCAGGTCGGTGGAAAATGCGTTGAATTACAGCATACCGGCCAACGCCCAGCTGATCCGCAACCTGATGATCGGGGCCCAGTTCATCCACGACCATGTGATGCATTTCTACCACCTGCATGCGCTCGACTGGGTGGATGTGGTGTCTGCGCTGAGCGCCGATCCCAAGGCCACGTCCGAGCTGGCACAGTCCATCAGCAGCTGGCCGAAATCCTCCCCCGGCTATTTCAGCGACATGAAGAACAAGCTGAAAAATTTTGTCGAGGCCGGACAACTGGGCATCTTCGCCAATGCCTACTGGGGGCATCCCGCCTACAAGCTGCCTCCGGAAGCCAATCTCATGGCCGTTTCCCACTACCTGGAAGCCCTCGCCTGGCAGCGCGATGTGGCGCGGCTGCACACCATTTTCGGTGGCAAGAACCCCCATCCCAATTTCCTGGTTGGCGGCGTACCCTGCCCCATCGATCTGAACTCGGATTCTGCCCTCAATGCCGAACGGCTGGCCAAGGTTCAGAACATCATCAGGCAGATGCAGGTATTCGTCGATCAGGTCTATGTCCCGGACACTTTGGCCATCGCCGGATTTTACAAGGAATGGGCCAGCCGGGGGGAAGGTCTGGGGAATTTTCTCACGGTGGGTGATTTCCCCGAGACAGGCATGAATGATCCGTCGAGCTACCTGATCCCTCCCGGCGCAATCCTCGACCGGGATCTGAGCACCATTCACGAAGTGGACCTGAATGCACCCGACCAGGTACAGGAATTCGTGGGTCATTCCTGGTACGACTACAGCAACGGAAAGAATCAGGGCCTGCATCCCTACGAAGGCGAAACCCGATTCAATTACACAGGTCCCAAACCACCCTATGAACACCTGGACGTGGATCAGTCCTATTCCTGGATGAAATCACCACGCTGGAAAGGCCATGCCATGGAGGTGGGTCCTCTGGCGCGTGTCCTCATGCTGTATGCCAGCGGACATGAACAGACCAGAGACCTGGTGGACATGACGCTGAAAACCCTGGATGTACCGGTGAAAGCCCTGTTCTCGACACTGGGCCGCACCGCAGCCCGGACGCTGGAAACCAAGATAATCGCGGACAGTATGCAGACCTGGTATGACAACCTGATCGGCAACATACGCAAAGGGGAGACTGACACCTTCAACGACCGGCTGTGGGAGCCTTCCTCCTGGCCATCCGAAGCAAAAGGTGTGGGCTTCATGGAAGCGCCGCGGGGCGCCCTGGCCCACTGGATCGTCATCAGGAACGGAAAGATCGACAACTACCAGGCCGTGGTGCCAAGTACCTGGAATGCCGGCCCGCGCGATCCTGCCGGCCAGCCTGGCGCCTACGAGGCAGCCCTGCAGGACAACCACCAGATGGCCGATCCCAGACAACCCATCGAGATCCTGCGCACCATTCACAGCTTCGACCCCTGCATCGCCTGCGCGGTGCATGTAACCGATCCGGACGGCGAAGAGCTGGTTCAGGTAAAAATCAAATAGGTGAAAATCATGTCAAAAGAGCGTTTTTATTGCGTAACCTTCCTTGCCGCACTCCTGGCACCCGGCATTGCACTGGCCCACACGGGAATGGGCAATACAGGTATTGTAGCGGGGTTTCTGCACCCACTGACGGGCTGGGATCATGTGCTGTTTGCACTTGCCGCGGGCCTGTGGCTTGGCAGCAACCGGTTCTCCCTCAAGCAGGGACTGGCGACAATCCTGTCACCTCTGATGGCAGGCATGCTGATCGGCGCTAATGGCAGTCACGGTGTTTTCATGGAAGTGCTGCTCGGTGTATCGGTGGCAACGGCCGTTGTCATGCTGCTGCCACGCCTGTCCCCCGGCAGGCTGTCGGGAATCGCGCTTTTGAGCACTTTCGCTCTGATGCACGGCCTCGCCCACGGCCATGAGATGATAGGGCTCTCCCTGCAAGGCAGTCTCACAGCAGCTGCTATTGCATTCAGCACCGGTGGTATATTCTTTGCAGGCCATCTGACTAGCCTGAAGAGCCACTTCCTGCATCCCCAGCGATAAAACCCTCCCCGGTCAGTACGGCAGCACTGACCGGGGAAACAGGATTATTTTATCTCGACAATACTGAACTGCTGCGCAGGCTTGCTCCATTCCAGCCGGATGTCATACGAGCGGCCTTCAAGCTTGATATTTTTCAGCATGATGCCGGTGTCATCCCGGCTGACAGAACTGGAAGAAATATCCATGGCATTGGGATCTGAAAAATAGGCCTTGTGGAACTTGACCACAGTAACGGTATTCTGCCGCACGTTGTATTTTCCGGAACCAGATATCACCTTGACCTTGAAAGTATGCGTGCCTGCTGGCAGGAGGCTGTAGTTGAACGTCGCGCCATAGCCCGAATTCCGGGACTCCGGCATATCAGGATATTTGTTGGCAATATCACCACGCACGCCACCGTAGGGGATGCTCGCCTGCAGCTTCCCATCGATGTAATACTCCACACGGGAAATCCCGTCGGGTCCCACAGCCCAGCCACGCAGATTGCCTATACCATTGACGATGGAATTGGCCGCAGGTTCTTCCAGCGCTAGCTTGATACGGTCATCCAGCGATGGATCGCCGGACTGCAAAAAGTGCAGATCCAGTGACCGCATATTGCTGACGAGGCCGCCGCTGCGCCCGTCACTGACCACTTTGGCATTTCGCCTGAGCTCAGCCAACACATCATCGACACTTGCCTTGGGATTGCGCTGTTTCATCAGCGCCCACGCGCCGGACACATGGGGTGCAGCCATGGATGTACCGCTCCAAGTGCCGTAAGTCGTTCCAGGGGTTGATGAAGTGATCATGGCACCCGGCGCCAGCAGGGACAGGAAACTGGCCACATTGGAACTGTTGGCAAGCTGTCCTTCTCCCAGGCGGCATACACTTGAATTTTTAGTATCACAAACGGAACCCACACTGATGGCATAGGATATACAACCGGGCGCACTCACGCCATTGCGGTAGGACTCATTGCCGGAAGCCACTACAGTGGCGATACCAATATCCTTGAGCCACCTGGCTGCGTTGGCATAAGCCGGGTACTCGGTATCACAGGTCTGGGTGTACTTTTCTGATCCGCCGAGACTCATGTTCACTGCAGCGATCTGATAGCCGTCCGTCTGCTTCAGGTCGTAGGCCAGGTCCATCGCCTTGATGATATCTGCATCCCAGAAAGTCAGGCAGGGAGTCGGTTCGCCATCACAGTCATCAGGATCTGTCAGCTGGCTGGCGATCTGCATGGCAATGATCTTCGCACCACGGGCAATTCCATGCATGCTCGGCATGTTTCCGGCAACGATGCCGGCAACGTGAGTACCGTGTTCACAGTCAGCCATGTTACAGGGCACTGCCGCCCCCGGACCAAACTGGTAGTCCTGTCCATTCGGACAAACCGATTCACCCAGATACCCTGAAATACAGGCTTCTGCCGCCACCTGGCCTTTCAGAAACGGATGTGATGAATCCACACCACTGTCGATGACCACCACATACTGTCCATTGCCTGTCAGACCACTGTCCCATGCAGCCGGAGCGCCAATCATGGGAGCGCTCTGTGCCAGATTTACATGCCGTCTTCCGTTCTCCTGGATATCCAGCACCTGTTCATCTTCCTTCATGATGGCCAGCCCGGTTGTATCGACCGTATAGGCAAGAAGGGGAAAAGCCTGGAAACGGCTTACATGGACCACACTGTCACCCAGCTTCTCCAGAAAGGCATCCTGCGCGGCCCGCAGCTTTTCCTTGTCGACCGCTTTTCCCGGCTGGAAAGCGCCCTTGTCATCGATACGGACGATTACGGATACCTGCCCTCCCTCGACAACCGCCCGGTCTTGCAGCGTCTGAAACATGGCGGAACGCTGTTGTGAATCCGTCAATTGAGGCGCCGCAATGCCAGACACGGGCAGCACCATGGCCACAAGAAGAAAAATACCGAAGAAACGTCGCATAAGCCTCATCCTTAATTGTTTACAGAATCTCTGATTACATCCGGAAACACAGAATTCCCGGAAGCAACTGCGCTTCATAATAATCGCTGTGAAAGACTTTCACAAACCCCATATACCCATACCCTGCGCCGGTACGTCATCTGACTTCTGCCCTCCGCCAAGCCGTGTTCTTTTAAATTACCTGATCTGCTGTCAGATAGAGTAAACTCTGCACTTCATCTGCGTACCCTTTTTACCGTGACGAACACCCGACAAGACACCCTTCACAAGTTGCAACGACTGGCCCTGGATTCTTTCCAGATAAGGATAAACGGTCAATGCATGGCGCCTGTGCTGGAAAATGGCCAACGGGTAACTGTCAGGTCTTTGTCCCTGTATGTTCCGGGCGACATCATCGTTTTTTCCGATGATTTCGGGCAACTGCTGGCACACAGGCTTCTGGGTATCTATCTGAAAAAAGGTACTGTTCATTACCTGACGCAGGCCGACAACGCTCCCCGTGCAGACAAGGGAATCACCCGACGGCAGATCGTCGGGAAAATCACGCGCCCTGTGCCTCTGAGCAAACGGCTGTATGCCATGGGCCGGTTTATGTATTTTACAGGCAAGTGGATCACAGCCCGTGCAATTCGCTGAAGATTTTCTGCAAGACACCAACAGTTTTCCGGAAGACCGCGACGGCACCGCATGGGGAGAGGAAACACTCGCCATCGGCTTTCTTGGCGGTCCCTATGTGTTTCATGGACTGAATACGGCGCAGACGACCGCCATAAACCGTCGTTTCTCAGATCTGGTCTGTACCCTGCCGGACAAGGAAACCCCTTCCATCGATACCCATATCTACCGACTTCCCGAATCCCTTTTCAAATCCATTGATACCAGAGACTGGGAATACCGCCTGGATTTCGACTACCAGTCCACGTATCTGCGCATCGCCGGGATGCGCTTCATCGCATGGCTGCAGCTCGAACCTCACATCCGGGCATGGATGTGGACCTGTGATGACCAGAACCTGATCGCCAACAGCGCGTTCGAAAATCTTTTTCGCGTCATCGTGGCTTACCAACTCCTTTCCCGGGGGGGCATGGTGTTGCACAGCGCCGGACTGGCAGAGGAAGAACGGGCCTGGCTGTTCATCGGACGATCAGGGGCCGGAAAGTCCACTATTTCCAGGCTGGGAGAAAAAACCGGCCTCACCATACTCAGTGATGACATGAATGCGATTGTTCTCCAGGATGACGTTTACATGACCGAACAGCTTCCCTTCGCCGGGGAACACGGCCAAACGGCGCTCACCAGGGGTAAATTTCCTGTACAGGCTGTGTATTACCTGCAAAAATCATCACAAAACCGCCTTGAAGAAACCCCGGCGGCCAAACGCCTGGCGGAACTGATGGTTTGCAGTCCTTTTGTCAACACGGATCCCTACCGCTATGCAGACCTGGCACGCAACCTTTCCGCGCTCCGTAACAGGATCAGCGGCGGCAAGCTGGAGTTCCATCTGGATGGCGGCTTCGAAAAACTGCTGAACAGGTAAATGTGCATGCCCCTTTCTCCTTCAACCCTATTGCAACTGCATACTGATATCCGGCAGACCCGGGTTTCCGACGAAGGCATTATCCTGCGTCAGGAAGACGGCGAGATACTCGTGGTGAATGAAGTCGCCATCCGCTTTGTCGAGCTGATCGACGGCAACAGGAACCTCGATGAACTGACCGATATTCTGCTGCAGGAGTACAAAGTGGACAGAAGCACGCTGGCTGACGATCTGGCGGAATATGCCAGTGAACTGATCAGCCACAACGTGCTGAGCATCACCGCATCATGAGCAGCTTTGCGGACAAGATGCGCCAGACCTGGGATGAAAACATCCTTTTCTCTGCTTTGCTGGAACTGACTTACAGCTGCAATCTGGATTGCAGCTTCTGCTACAACGAAAAGGACCTGCAAGGCAGGACACTGAGCCGCAGCCAGTACCTGGAACTGTTTCGGGAACTGCGGGCCATGGGTGTCTTCAATCTCATACTCAGCGGCGGAGAGCCACTTGCCCACAAGGATTTTTTCCTGCTGGGAGCCGAAGCCAGGAAACTGGGATTCGTCATCAGAATCAAATCCAACGGCCACGCCCTGCACGCGGCCACCGCCAAACGCCTGAAAGAAGAAGTCGACCCTTTCAGTATCGAAATCAGCCTGCACGGCGCATGCGCCGATACCCATGACAGACAGACCCGGGTCCCGGGAAGCTTCGATCGACTGATAAAGAACCTGTTTATCCTCAAGGATCTCGGTCTCCGCTTTCAGCTCAACAGTGTCCTGACCCGCTGGAATGAAAACGAAATTGCGGCCATGTATGCTCTGGCGGAAAAATTTGCAGTGCCCCTGAAGTTCGACAGCCAGGTCACGCCAAAGGACAACGGTGACTCGTCACCTCTGGAACTGTCCCCGAGTGAAAAAGGATTGCGCGAGCTGTTGAGGCATCAGCACGACTTCGCAAGGCAAATGCAGTCAGAAGCGACAGAACAGCCACCTCAAACCCGCAGCTACTGCGGCGCAGGCACATCCACCATCGCCATCGATCCTGTTGGCAACGTGTTTCCCTGCGTGCAATGGCGGCAGGCTATCGGCAATGTGCACGACCAGCGCATGCAGCAGATCTGGCAGAACAGCACAGCGCTGAACAGCATCCGTGATAAAAACATCGAAGCCCGGACGAACATGCTCAATCAGGGATCAAAGGCCGCTCTTGGTGCTTTCTGCCCGGGAGTGGCAAAGCTGATCAGTGGCGATGCAACTGCCATCTATCCATCCGTGCATTTGCGCAGTAAACTACACGAAGACATCCTGAACAACACAGACATTTGAAAGGTCGGACAATGAGCAAAACCGAGACAGACAAGCAGGCGGCGAAAGAAAAAGCCGAAGGAAAGAAACCTTACAACAAACCAAGCATCCTGAGCGTAGAACCGCTGGAAGCCATGGCAGTTGTGTGTTCGGGGCAAACCGCCAAGACAAACCCCGGCACTTGTAACCTCGGGCCTATTTCATCCTGAACCAAGGAGAAGAAGGGAAGGGGTCGGAGTCAAATTAAAGCGCTGTACGATAAAAATCTACCACTGAAGTGTAATTTGACTCCGACCCTTGCTTGGAAGTGTGACTCCAGGAAGTGCCGCGCAGAAATCGGTTCAGTTTGTGCCATCGCAGAGATTTGGGCCAGCCCGGAAAACACCCTTGACACCAAAGCCTTTTCCGAGTCTGATTCGTGGCCCGCAAAAGGTCACTTCCGCGTTACTTTCCACTGACGAACTTTCTGCATTCAGCTGATCGGTCGCCATGCAAACCTGATCCCTGACAAACTGTTTTCCTGTAAGAATCACGTTCTTTCCCGTAC
>DRLF01000100.1 GCA_011051425.1 Thiolapillus brandeum
ACACCATGTCCCTGATGATCGGTACTGCCGGTCTGCCCCATGTCATCATGCGCTTCTTCACCGTACCCAAGGTACGTGACGCCCGTGCATCTGCAGGTTGGGCACTGGTATTCATCGCCCTGCTGTACACCGTGGCCCCTGCTGTTGGCGCCATGGCACGCATGAACCTCATGGACACCATTCAGCCGGCCCCCGGCCAGAGCATCTCCTACGCCGAGCGTCCCCAGTGGTTCAAGAACTGGGAAAAGACCGGCCTGCTGAAGTTCGAAGACAAGAACGGTGACGGCAAGATCCAGTACGTGGCTGACAAGGCCAAGAATGAAATGGTCAAAGTCGACCGTGACATCATGGTACTGGCCAACCCTGAAATCGCCAAGCTGCCAAACTGGGTAGTCGCCCTGGTGGTTGCCGGTGGTCTCGCTGCCGCACTTTCCACGGCTGCCGGGCTTCTCCTGGCCATCGCGTCCTCGATTTCCCATGACCTGCTCAAAGGGGTGTTCGCACCGAACATCTCGGAGAAATCAGAACTCATGGCCAGCCGGGTCGCCATGGCTGGCGCTATCGCCGCAGCCGGATATCTTGGTCTGCATCCACCGGATTTCGCAGCCGGTACCGTGGCCCTGGCCTTCGGTCTGGCAGCGTCTTCCATCTTCCCTGCGCTGATGATGGGCATCTTTTCCAAGAAGATGAACAAGCAGGGTGCCATGGCAGGTATGCTGGTGGGTATCGGTATCACCCTGTTCTACGTATTCCAGCACAAAGGCATCTTCTTCATCGCCGACTGGAAATACCTGCAGAGCTGGGGCAGCAACTGGTTCATGGGCATTGAACCCAATGCCTTTGGTGCCATCGGTGCCGTATTCAACTTTGTCACCGCCTTTGTCGTGGCAAAAGTGACCGCGCCACCACCGGAGCATATCCAGCACATGGTCGAGGATATTCGTATCCCTGCCGGTGCCGGTGCCGCTACTGGACATTGATCTAGCATAGCAATGGGGAAAAAGGCTCCGTCATGGAGCCTTTTTCCTTTTTCCACTGAAATATTTGCGGTCAGTTGTTTTTTACGATATGAGATGGCTGATCAGAAATTTTTCTGTACTTACATGACAACCCTATGAAGCTGCTCAAGCATTTCTACAAATCCAACCGCCATGTGAAACTGGCTGTCATTCTGGCGCCGTTGCTGGCTATCGGCGGATATATCCTCACCGGCATCCTTCTCGAAAAGAAAATCGATGCTCAGCCCGGCACGGCAAAAGCCATGGCGCTGCAACCGGACTGTCATCTGCTGACCGATAAATGCGAGTTGTTGCACCGGGAGATTGCCGCCAATATCGCCATCGAAGAAAAGCAGGGAACGCAGGTTTTTTATCTGGCCACCAGCGTCGCCATACGCGGCGCATTGCTGTCCACGGGTGACAGTGAACCACAACCCATGACAAACAGGGGAACGGCCAAACGCTGGAAGCTGGAACTGGATCATCCCATTGCCCAAGGCACTCCTGTACGCTTGGCGCTGGTGGGGGAAAAACACCAGTACTTCGCGGAAATCCCCGCCGACAGGTAACACGAGACGAGTATGGAAATCGAACTTCAGGAAATACACGATTTTATCGCCGCCATTCCTCCTTTCGACCGGCTGCAGGACGATATTCTGAACGCCCTCACAACGGCTATTTCCATTCAGTATGTGCGACGTGGCGGTGACATTCCCGCCGACAAAGATGCGCCTCCCACGCTGCATATCCTGCGCCAGGGTGCCATTGCCATGTATTCCGGCAAGGACAACCTCATGGGCATGCTGGGCGAAGGCGATATCTGCACCAGCTTCTGTGCGGCAGATGTCATGCCGGATTTTTACGTCAAGGCCACAGAGGACACACTGCTGTACAGCATTCCCTGCGACCAGTTGTCCAAACTGGTGGAGCAGGATGAATCAGTGCTACATTTCATCCGCCATTCCGCTGCCCAGCGGCTCAAGGAAGCCGTATCGGACATGCAGGAGCAAAGCAGTTCAAATTTGCTGCACACCTATGCAGGGGATATCTGCCGCGGCGAACTGGTAACCGCCTCCCCCGACATCTCTATCCAGGATGGCGCCCGTCTGATGTCCGAGCACGGGGTCTCTTCCCTGATACTGATGGAAGGCAGCAGCCCTGCAGGTCTGGTCACCGACAGGGACATACGCAAGCGTTGTGTTGCAACGGGGCTTCCTGTCGACAACCCCATGCACAAGATAATGACCCGGAAAATCACCAGCCTCAACGCGAGTGAAAGCCTTTTCGATGCATTGCTGGTGATGACCCGCAATCAGGTGCACCACCTGCCTGTATTCGATGACAGCGGCCTGAAGGGCATCATTACCACCACGGATATCATGCGCCAGGAAGGCCTGAGCGCTGTGCATCTGACCAGCACCATTCGCAAGGCAGAATCACTGGAGGCGCTGGTGGAAGCCAGCAAGATGCTGCCGCGTATCCAGCTGCAGCTCACCAACATGGGGGCAGACCTGCGCCACGTGGGATTTGCCGTCACCGCGGTGACCGGCGCCATCACCCGGCGGCTGATCGAGCTCGCGGAAATACAACTGGGCCCCTCTCCTGTTCCCTATGCCTGGATAGCAGCAGGCTCCCAGGCACGCAGGGAACAGACCAGCCACTCGGATCAGGACAACGGCCTGATCATTTCTGACAAACTGCAGCCGGGCGATGACGAATGGTTTGAATCCCTGGCTCGTTTCGTCAACGACGGCCTGGATGCCTGCGGCTATATCTACTGTCCCGGTGACGTTATGGCCAGCAACCCCAAATGGCGACAGACAGTATCAACCTGGCAGGGCTATTTCGAGAAATGGATCGAACAGCCGGAACCCATGGCACTGATGCTCTCCAGCATCTTCTTCGATCTGCGCGTTATCCACGGCAAGGAAAAACTTCTCAACAAGATCCGCAAGAAGATCCTGGTCAAGGCTCCCAAGAACCAGCTGTTTC
>DRLF01000101.1 GCA_011051425.1 Thiolapillus brandeum
GATGGCTACAACATCGGCATCAATGTCGGGCATTGGGCGGGCCAGTCCATCCACCACCTGCACATCCATGTGATTCCGCGCTACAAGGGCGACGTGGAAAACCCCAAGGGTGGCGTGCGCGGCGTAATCCCGGCCAAGAAGCTCTACGAGTTCAAGCCGGACTGACCGAGCAAGATTCCAGCCCCCTGGAATCTTCGGCCGATACCGCCGTCACTGGGTCAGGTAGGCGACCGAGCAGCATGCCACGTCATTACCTGCAAAGTTCCGAACCTTCCCTTGCCTTGTTCAGGCCGTTTCCACGGGATGTCCTTCCAGTTGCCACTCGGGCAACCCTCCATCCAGGCGCCGGGCCCTTAATCCCTTTTCACGCAGTTTTGCTACCGCATCGAAAGCAAGTACGCAGTGGGGTCCGCGGCAATAGGCGACTACTTCCTGTTCCGGATCCAACTGATCCAGGTGCTTTTCCAACTCGCCCAGCGGAATATTGATGGCCCCCGGCAAGTGACCCGCTTCGAACTCTTCGGGTGGGCGCACATCGAGCACGGAAACCAACCCTTCGCGAACCCGCTCCAGCAATTGTTCGGCAGGTACCGGTTCGAGTTCGTCTTTCACGGTAAGGTAATCCTCGATCAACCGGTTGACATCGGCCAGGTGGCGCTCTGCCACCTCTCTCAGTGACGCAAATAGCGCTGTCACATCCGTACCGGTCAATCGGTAAAAGACCTTGTGGCCCTCCTTTCGATTCGTGACCAGGCCCGCCTGCCTGAGCTGCTGCAGGTGCTGCGAGGTATTCGCCACGGACAAACCCGAAACCTTCGCCAAGGCATCGACGCTCCGTTCGCCCTGCGCCAGAAACTCAAGCAATTCAAGCCGATAGCCGTTGCTCATCGCCTTGGCGACCCGTGCAAACTGGCTGAAAAGCTCGTGTTTGAAATTATTGGTTGACATATCGCCTCACGCGCATAGACTTCTTTAATTCAATAGATCTATTGAATTAAAGAAGTCTATGCGAATTATAGCAGTTCTGATATTGGAGGAAAGCGGAGTATGAGCTGGAACGCCTGGATCCTCGAGAATGAACCCGTCATTCGATTGTGCTTTTTTCTTGGCATATTTGCAGTGATGGCGGTTTGGGAAATCCTCTCGCCCCGTCGCGCACTCAGCGTTTCCAAGGGCATGCGCTGGGCCAACAATCTGGGGCTGGTCTTTTTCAACAGTTTTCTCCTTCGACTGTTGTTTCCCGCAGCAGCCGTGGGCGTCGCCATCTCAGCGGAACAGCAGGGATGGGGACTGCTCCATCTGTACAGCCTGCCTTTCCCTGTCACGGTCATCCTTGCCGTTGTGGCAATGGACTTCGTGATCTGGCTGCAACATGTGATGGTACATGCCATACCGGTCTTGTGGCGCTTGCATCGGGTACATCATGCGGACCTCGACTACGACGTGACGACGGGTGCCCGATTTCACACCCTTGAAATCATTCTTTCCATGTTGATCAAGTTCGCCACCATCATGCTGCTGGGTCCCCCCGTTGTGGCCGTGGTGATTTTAGAAGTCTTGCTCAACGCCACGGCCATGTTCAATCACGGCAATGTCAGCTTGCCTGCTCGCCTGGATCGCCTATTGCGCTGGTTTCTGGTTACACCGGACATGCACCGTGTACATCACTCCGTCGAGGACAACGAAACCAACAGCAACTTTGGTTTCAGCCTGTCCTGGTGGGATCGCCTGTTCGGCACCTATCGGGATCAGCCCAGAAAAGGTCATGAAGAAATGACCATCGGCATCCACAAATACCGGGACCCGAAGAAGGTCAACCGACTGCCGGGAATGCTGGCCCTGCCTTTTCTCGGCGAGATCACGGACTATGCAATCAATCGCCGTGAATGGAGCAGCAACCATGAAAAGTAGTGGAATGCGCTGGATGCTGCTCATCCTGTTGCTGTCTGCCGTAATGGTTGCGCTGATCTACCGCGATCAACTGGATGCAGCGGCATTGCAGCAATGGATGAAACAGGCCGGTGCTGCAGCACCCCTGCTGTTCATGCTCGTTTATGCCATCGGCACCGTTTTGTTTCAGCCCGGATCCGTGATGACCCTGGCGGGAGGCGCCCTGTTCGGCCCTGTACTCGGGACTTTTTACAACCTGACAGGAGCTACATTGGGCGCTGCTCTGGCCTTTGTTATTGCCCGCTACTTGGCTTCCGATTGGGTAGAGCAAAAAACCGGTGGCCGCATGAAGAAGTTGAAAGAGGGTGTGGAGAAAGAAGGATGGCGTTTTGTAGCTTTCGTTCGCCTGGTGCCACTCTTCCCTTTCAACCTGCTCAACTATGCACTGGGACTGACCCGAATCCGGTTCTCCCATTATCTGATCGCCACCTACATCTGCATGATGCCCGGAGCCCTTGCCTACAGCTATCTGGGCTATGCCGGTCGAGAAGCCGTAACAGGCAGCGAGGGGCTGGTGCAAAAGGGGATGCTGGCATTGGCGCTGCTCGCAGCGGTGGCCTTTCTGCCTCGCATCATCAGTCATTTCCGGCAGGGTACCACCCTGAGCATCGA
>DRLF01000102.1 GCA_011051425.1 Thiolapillus brandeum
AGAAGTGCTGATGCCTGCCCCGCTGACCTATTCCCATCTGCTGGTACAGCGCCAGGCGGAAATGCGCAAGAGCAAGGTACTGCCCTGGCTGCGCCCGGACGCCAAGAGCCAGGTGAGCATGCACTACAGCGACGGCAAGATCGTTGGCGTTGATGCCGTCGTGCTGTCAACCCAGCACGATCCCGATATCGAACTGGATGACCTTCAGGAAGCGGTGATGGAAAACATCATCAAGCCGGTACTGCCCGAAGAGTGGATCACCAAGGATACCCGTATCCACATCAACCCCACGGGCAAGTTCGTCATCGGTGGCCCGGTAGGCGACTGTGGCCTCACCGGACGCAAGATCATCGTCGACACCTACGGCGGCTCGGCCCGTCATGGCGGCGGCGCTTTTTCCGGCAAGGACCCTTCCAAGGTGGACCGTTCCGCAGCCTATGCGGGTCGCTATGTGGCCAAGAACGTCGTTGCGGCAGGGCTGGCGGACCGCTGTGAAATTCAGGTATCCTACGCCATCGGTGTGGCACAACCCACTTCGGTGTCCATCAACACCTTTGGCACCGGCAAAGTGGACGACAAGGTCATTGTAGAACTCATCAGCAAGCATTTCGATCTGACCCCCTGGGGAATCAGCCAGATGCTGGACCTGATCCGTCCCATCTATTGCCAAACGGCCGCCTACGGGCATTTTGGCCGGGAATACGACGAAGCGACCGGCGCTTTCAGCTGGGAGCGCACTGACAAGGCCGAAGCACTGAAAGCCGACGCCGGGTTGTAACCCCGCATTCACCTGCTGCCGAGGAGCGCTGCGACAGGATTTACCTGCCAGGCTCGGCACGGGCGTAACAGAGAAAAACGGCGCTCATCATTTGACATAGAACGAGGTTGAATCATGAGCAACGAAGATTACAAAGTAGCAGACCTGTCCCTGGCCGACTGGGGTCGCAAGGAAATCGCCATCGCGGAAACCGAGATGCCCGGCCTGATGGCGCTGCGTGACAAGTACAGCGACAGCAAGCCCCTCAAGGGTGCCCGCATTGCAGGCTCCCTCCACATGACCATCCAGACGGCGGTTCTCATCGAGACCCTGACCGCCCTGGGCGCCGAAGTGCGCTGGGCATCCTGCAACATCTACTCCACCCAGGATCATGCCGCCGCAGCCATTGCCGCGGAAGGCATCCCCGTGTTTGCCTTCAAGGGTGAAACCCTGACTGAATACTGGGACTACACGCACCGCATCATGGCCTGGTCCGATGGCGGCACACCGAACATGATCCTGGATGACGGCGGTGATGCCACACTGCTCATCAACCTGGGCGCCAAGGCGGAGAAAGACCTGTCTGTACTGGACAACCCCAGCAGCGAAGAAGAAGAAGTGCTCTACGCGGCTATCAAACAGCGGGTGGCAGACCAGCCCGGCTGGTATTCCAACATCCTGAAGAACATCAGGGGCGTTACCGAAGAAACCACCACCGGCGTCCACCGACTGTACCAGATGGCGGAAAACAACGACCTTCCCTTCCCTGCCTTCAACGTCAACGACTCGGTGACCAAATCCAAGTTCGACAACCTCTACGGCTGCCGTGAGTCTCTGGTGGACGGCATCAAGCGCGCCACCGACGTGATGATCGCCGGCAAGATCGCCGTGGTACTGGGTTATGGTGACGTGGGCAAGGGTTGCGCCCAGTCGCTGCGCGGCCTCGGCGCCACCGTGTGGATCACCGAAATCGATCCCATCTGCGCCCTGCAGGCGGCAATGGAAGGCTATCGCGTGGTTACCATGGACGATGCCGCCTCCCAGGCCGATATTTTCGTCACCGCCACCGGCAACTTCCATGTCATCGATCACGACCACATGGCGGCAATGAAAGACCAGTCCATCGTGTGCAACATCGGGCACTTCGACAACGAAATCAATGTCGCCAGCCTGGAGCAGTACCAGTGGGAGGAAATCAAACCCCAGGTGGATCACATCATCTTCCCCGATGGCAAGCGCATTATCCTGCTGGCTCAGGGACGCCTGGTGAACCTGGGCTGCGCCACCGGCCACCCCAGCTTCGTCATGTCCAACTCCTTCACCAACCAGGTGCTGGCGCAGATGGAGCTGTTCAACCAGACCGGCGAGTATAAAAACGAAGTCTATATCCTGCCCAAGAAACTGGATGAGGAAGTGGCGCGTCTGCATATCGACAAGATCGGCGTCAATCTCACCCAGCTCTCGCAGGTGCAGGCCGACTACATCAGCGTTCCCGTGGAAGGCCCCTACAAGCCGGACCATTACCGCTACTGAGGGCAGACCGCCGGGATAGCCTAAAAGCATCCCGGCGGCTGTTTCAAGCATGGAAACATCAGACAAAGACACCCCCGCCATCAGCTTCGAGCTATTTCCGCCCAAGACCGAAAAGGGCATGGAAAAGCTCAAGACCGTGGTGGGCGAACTCAACCACCTGAACCCTGAATATTTCAGCGTTACCTACGGCGCCGGCGGCTCCACCCAGGAGCGCACCTTCGCCACCGTGGACTGGCTGCGGGAACAGGGCATAGACACCGCTCCGCACCTGTCCTGCATCGGGACGGACAAGGAAGAAATCCTGGAGATCCTGAC
>DRLF01000103.1 GCA_011051425.1 Thiolapillus brandeum
CGATCATGTGCACCGGGATGCGGATGGTGCGGGCCTGGTCCGCGATGGAGCGGGTGATGGCCTGACGGATCCACCAGGTGGCGTAGGTTGAGAACTTGTAACCGCGGCGGTACTCGAACTTGTCCACCGCCTTCATCAGGCCGATGTTGCCTTCCTGGATGAGATCGAGGAACTGCAGGCCGCGGTTGGTGTACTTCTTGGCGATGGAAATGACCAGGCGCAGGTTGGCCTCGACCATTTCCTTCTTGGCGCGGCGTGCCTTGGCTTCACCGATGGACACGCGGCGGTTGATTTCCTTGATGTCAGCGATGCTCAGGCCGCAGTTTTCTTCCACGCCTGCGAGTTTGCGCTGGGCGCGAATGATGTCATCGGCCAGTTCTTTGAGCTTTTCGGCGTGGGGCTTGTTGCCCTTGCACTGTTCCTTCACCCAGTCGAGATTGGTTTCGTTCTTGGGGAAGTTGGTGATGAAATCCCGGCGTGGCATGCCTGCAACATTGACGCACATATCCAGAATGATGCGTTCCTGCTGGCGAATGCTGGCGACTGCGTCATGCAGGGTGTTGGCCATGCGCGTGAACAGCAGCGGGTTCAGCTTGATTTCGGTAAAGATCTCGACGATGCGCCCGCTGAGCTTCTTCGCCTTGTCGTCATTGCCGTTCTTCTGCAGGTGGCGTTGCCAGCTCTTGTGCGCCTTGACCAGATCAAGCGTCTTGTCGATGATCAGTTGCGGATCGGGGCCGGTGTCCACTTCCTCGTCGTCATCCTTTTTCGCGGCAGGAGGCGCAGGGGGAGTCGGGACATCAGGTTCGTTGGGGTCGATCAGAGCGACGATGACATCAGAGTATTTTGCTTCTTCTGCCTGGGCGTCTGTGATTCGGCTAATCAGAAATTCGACGGCAGGCGGGAAGGCCGCCAGTGCGGCACCGACCTGATTGAGGCCGTCTTCGATGCGCTTTGCAATACGCAGCTCATCTTCGCGGGTCAGCAGTTCCACGGTGCCCATTTCTCGCATGTACATGCGTACGGGGTCAGTGGTACGGCCAAACTCGCTGTCCACAGATGCCAGTGCCAGCGCGGCGGCCTCCGCGGTTTCCTCATCCGTGGGAACGGCATCCGCGTTGATGGTGGTGTCATCCTTGTCGGGCGGTGTTTCGTACACCGGGATGCCCACCTCATTGATCATGCGGATGATATCTTCGATCTGATCGGAATCGACAATGGTGTCTGGCAGATGGTCGTTCACCTCTGCATAGGTAAGAAAGCCCTGTTCCTTACCTTTGGTGATCAAATCTTTGATACGGGATTGAGATTGTTGCTGATCCATAATGCTCGCAGTCGGTTATTGTAAGCCACTCAAAAGAGAACTCCGCATTATACCTCTATAGAGAATGTCTGCGCAATTGCTGAATCAACGTAAACATCACTCTGACTTCTTTGTTGAGTATAGCTTGCGCAGCAGATTTTTCTCGTCTTCGGTCATGTCGGAAGGCCGCAGTTTGTTGCGGACCTCTTTTCCCTCCGCCTGCCGGGCTTCTTTTTCGAGGCGCTGAAGGCAGCCGAGGAACTGTTCAACCTGATCGCCGGTAACGGCCAGATCGGTTGTGGCGAGTTTTCCGAGGTGATGGCGGATGCTGTCATCTTCCCAGTGCTCGACCAGAACGGCTGTGGAATAGGTGGGGTTTTTCCGCAGGATTTCAAGTAGCTGGCTGAGGATGGCGGTGCCGGGGGTTTCCGGCTGTTTCCATGCCTGGGGAAGGTCTTCCCGGCTGGCGATCTCGGGATACTGCAGCAGCAGGGCGATGGCGCGATGTACGGGTTTCATGAGCATGGGGCGTGAGCCCCGGCGAAAATCAGCGCGCAACCTCGGCGTACCCTTGGCTTTTTGCGGTGTTTTACTGCCGGACAAACGAGTCAGCTGCTGTTTCATCATGTCGCGGAAGACGCCCTTGGGCAGTTTTTCGAGATAGGGGGTCGCCAGGGCCACCAGGCGTGCGCGCCCGTCCAGGGTGGTCATGTCGACCTGCTCGGCGAACTTGCTGAACAGGAATTCGGACAGAGGCTGCGCCTGTTCCATCTGGATCAGAAAGGCCTCTTTCCCCTGTTTGCGCACCTGGCTGTCCGGATCTTCGCCGTCGGGCAGGAACAGAAAGCGAGCCTGACGCCCGTCGCGCAGCAGGGGCAGGGTGGTTTCCAGTGCTTTCCAGGCGGCATCCTTGCCCGCCCTGTCGCCATCGAAGCAGAAGATGACCTCCGGGGTGCTGCGAAACAGCTTTTCCAGGTGATCAGCGGTGGTGGCGGTGCCGAGGGTTGCAACGGCATTCTGAATACCGTATTGCGCCAGGGCAACGACATCCATGTAGCCTTCCACCACCAGCAGCGAAGAAATGTCCTTCAGCGCCTTGCGCGCCTCATACAGGCCGTACAGCTCTTTCCCCTTGTGAAAAACAGGGGTTTCGGGGGAATTGAGATATTTTGGTGTGTCGTCGCCCATGACGCGGCCGCCAAAACCAACCACCCGGCCCCGGGTATCGTGGATGGGAAACATGATGCGGTCGCGAAAGCGATCGTACTGCTTGCCGTTGTTCGATGAGATCAACCCCACGGTTTCCAGCTTTCCGATACGTTCCCTGCTGTCCCCGAGCTGGCTCAGCAGGTTGTTCCATCCGGGCGGGGCAAAACCGATGCGGTACGTCTGGGCGATTTCGCCGGACAGGCCGCGTTGCTGCAGATAGTCGGTGGCCCTTTTGGCATCGGGATGCTGGCGAAGCTGGCGGGTGAAATAGTCTGCGGCCTGATCCATCAGCTGGTAGAGCGGGCGAGTGTCAGGGCCCTGCTGAAAGACAATTTCCGTAGGAAGCTCCAGCCCCACGCTGGTAGCCAGCTCCTCTACGGCCTCGGGAAAGCTGAGGCGGTCATATTCCATGAGGAAGCCCAGGGCCGTGCCGTGTGCGCCACAGCCGAAGCAATGATAGAACTGCTTGTTGGGGCTTACGGTGAAAGAAGGGGTCTTTTCGTCGTGGAAAGGGCAGCAGGCCTTGTATTCACTGCCGGCCCGGCGCAGGGGTACGCGCTGGTTGATGACATCAACCACGTCAACCCGCGAGAGCAGGTTGTCGATAAATTCTGGAGGGATCTTTCCGGCCACCCCGGAAGTTTAGCAGGGTTTAGCCCGAGAGCTTCTGCTTGATTTGGGCGCTAACAGCACCCATGTCGGCGCGGCCCTGCAGCTTGGGCTTGAGCATGCCCATGAGCTTGCCCATGTCTTTCATGGAGCTGGCACCGGTAGCCTGCATGGCTTCGTCGATGAGGACGGCGATTTCGGCTTCCGTGAGCTGCTGGGGCAGGTATTCCTGGATGATGCCAATCTCGAACTTTTCCTGATCCGCCAGCTCGGTGCGACCGGCGTTTTCGTACTGGGTGATGGAGTCGCGGCGCTGTTTGACCATCTTGTCCAGTACCGACAGTACCCGTGCATCATCCAGTTCGATACGCTCGTCCACCTCGATCTGCTTGATGGCAGCGAGGATCAGGCGAATCACGCCCAGACGGGGCTTGTCACCGCCCTTCATGGCGGCTTTCATATCACCGGTGATGCGGTCCTTGAGAGCGGACATCGGGGAACAGATCAGTAGGCGCGGTCGAAACGACGGCTTTCGCGGGAGATCTTCTTCTGCCAGCGTTTGACGGCTGCAGCGGCTTTGCGTTTACGCTCCCAGGTGGGCTTCTCGTAGAATTCGCGGCGGCGAACTTCGGCCAGGATGCCGGCTTTTTCACAGGAGCGCTTGAAACGGCGCATTGCAACCTCAAAAGGTTCGTTGTCTTTGACGCGTACGCTAGGCATTGCTTCCTCTATATAAACAAGTAAACTGATTCATTTTGCCGGGAGCCCACAGGGTTCTCAGGCAGCAAGGCGCGGGATTTTATCCCTTTCTTTCAGGATTTGCAATCGAATGAACCAATTGACTGTGCTGGGCATCGAAACCTCCTGCGACGAGACCGGGGTGGCCATCTACTCCGGCAGGGACGGGCTGCTGGCCCACCAGCTATACTCCCAGGTCGAGCTGCACGCGGAATATGGTGGCGTGGTACCGGAACTGGCCTCCCGTGACCATGTGCGCAAGCTGGTCCCCCTGATTCGCGCCACGCTTGGGCAGGCCGGGTTGAAAGGCCCTGATATCGGTGGTATTGCCTACACGGCAGGGCCGGGCCTTGCGGGAGCGCTGCTCTCCGGTGCGGCGGTGGCGCGCAGCCTGGCCTGGACCTGGCGGGTGCCGGCCGTGGAAGTGCACCACATGGAAGGCCACCTGCTGGCGCCCATGCTGGAAGAAGAGCCCCCGGAATTTCCTTTCGTGGCGCTGCTGGTGTCCGGTGGTCATACCCTGCTGGTCAGGGTGGAAGGTGTCGGGAACTATGAACTGCTGGGCGAATCACTGGATGATGCGGCGGGGGAAGCCTTTGACAAGACCGCAAAAATGTTGGGGCTGGGTTATCCCGGCGGTCCGGCCATCGCA
>DRLF01000104.1 GCA_011051425.1 Thiolapillus brandeum
ATGCGCCAAGCGCGGGCCAACGATGGGCCAACAGCTAAAAGCATCCAAACACAAAAAAACTCAACCACCGCTAAGTGATTGAGTTTCCTTGAAAAATATTGGTAGCGGGGGCAGGATTCGAACCTACGACCTTCGGGTTATGAGCCCGACGAGCTGCCAGACTGCTCCACCCCGCAACTGACCGAGCACATTCTACTCAAAATGCGTTTTTTGGCAAGCATTATCTGCAGATATTTTTACCAGCCTCCCATGACCCTGTTTTCCGCAAATTCCGGCGGGTATTTCAGGCCCTGAAATTCTTTGTCTGTCTGCAAATCAGTTCATCAAAATCAGATGAGCCAGTCCAGCCCTGTGGCCCGCATGAACTTGTAAATACCACGCTGATTGCGGGTAGACCACCCTTTCAGGCCACGGACCTGCATCACTTCCTTGCGCATCTGCAGCCATTCCGGCGTACCCCATCTGTAGGAGGTTGCTTTCAATGATTCAAAGAAGGAATCGAGAATGGCGTCTACTTTGCGATTCTCGTAAAAAAAACCCATTTCGTTGTTGAACAACCGGGATCGGTAGTCAAAATTCGAGGTGCCGACAAAGCCCCCGTTTCCATCAACGATGAATTTGGCGTGAAGCTTTCCATAATGTGCATTGCCGTGACCCAACAGTTGGGCATCCAGCTTTCCGGTCTGGTAGATAAATATCTGTGGATTGTTGATCTGCTTTTTCCATTCGTCACTGTTGATCAGGGTCTGATCCATCTCGCCGCTCTGCAAGCCTGACAACCAGGCCTTTTTCAGCTCTGCCGACAGCAGCAGGCGTGGTCCCAGCTCCATATCGATGATGGATTGGGCGAAGAAATTGTCACTGGTAAGCACGGAGTTGGTGATGATCTCAAGCCTGCCACCAGGGTGTTCCGCAAGCCACCTGTGTATATCGCTGACATTGTCGGTAACAACATTTCCTTCACTGTCATAGTATTTGGCCATGAACAGATAAGGTGATACCAGGCGCAGCCTCGACTCCTTGTCCAGATCCTCACCAAACTCAGCAATCAGAGATATGATGGAATTTGGATTGTGTTCCAGGTTGCTGCCTGTCTCGGTGACGACATTGCGATTGGTCAGGTTTGCCAGCTCGTGTGCCAGCCGCACCTTGGAGCGGTAAAAGCCGGTTCTCATGTATTCCGGCATATCCTTCAGCTGTCTGGCGATCTCCGGATACGACTTGAGTTTGGCCAGGCTCTCCTGCGCCTTTTTCCGATCCCCGATGAACGGGTCCTTGGGGAAGAACACGTAATCCTCCGCATACTCCGGATAGACAGGGCGTACGCGCTTATTGCCTTTGTACAGGAAAAGCAGGGTGTAGTAGATTTCACTGATGTTTCCAACGGTCAGACGGCTGGCCCCTGTTCCAGGGCCATGGCGCAATACTATTTCCAGGTCACGATAGGCTGTCGGATCTTCACTTCCATCCTCGCGGATGCCGTAGTAGTCCAGAGAGATATTGCGCCCCCCGGTGATAACCGTAGTCTTTTCGGGGAAGGCGCCATCGATCACCAGCAGCTTGTCATGGGAACGCCGGTTGATCCAGCCCAGTGTGTTGGTCAGGGAGTTGAAGATCACCGTCTGAACACGTGCCTTGTATTTTGTGGACCGGCCGTTTTCATCCCGCAGATAGCCGGCATTTTGCGCACAGGATTCCAGCGCCATCATCTTGCGGTTCGCCAGGCTGATGGAACCGATGGAGTCCACCATGAAACGGACGTCCACACCCCGCTGCACTGCGTTGCACAAAGCGCCGAGCACGGCTTCTCCGGCCAGATCAGTCTTGAAAATGTAGTAGACCACATCGACGGTATGTTCCGCATGTTCGATCAGCCATATCTTTAATGCCAGGGAACGGAGCGCATCCTCTTGCGCCGGCCCCAGCAGCTTTATCTTTTCGTTCTGAATGGGAATTTTGGCGTTTTTACCCAGTTCGATAGGATCAATGGTGAGCTCACCGGAAGGCACCCAGGTTCTGGATGCATAAAGTTCTTCCATGAATCTGTCATCGGCCTTGCCCGATTCCAGGTGAGTAAACAACCGCTCACCTGCCTGATAGGGTTTTGCCCGTACCGTTGCTGCTGTACCGGAGCAACCTGTGAGCATCCAGAACAGGGCCAGCAACAAAATCATGGCAATGCTGGTTTTGTATTTTGAAGCCCTGTCAGAGTGTTTTTTGTCGTTGCTCATATTTCTCCATAGGCAGGATACGAAGAACAATAAAGAATTGGCTGCCTCCAAGTGCTGGGTTTCATTGTAACCCGTATGGGGGAGCGACAGAAAAGTCATAGCCAATCACCTGATGCATGTATCACCTGGCTTGAAAAATACAAACATGCCCCCATTTTCAATTCCTGAATAAGGGTTCGGGTTAACCGGAAATAACGCAGGTCTTGGTTCGGTTGATTCTTCGAGGCCCAAAACAGTTTTCAAGCTTGTCGAATGGAGAACATGGTATGACTGACATACAGAAGCAGGAAATCGAACGCTATCGCGGCGAACTGGAAACCGACGTGCGAAAGCTGGTGGACAAATACCTGAGCATTTCGGACTGGGACATTCCCGAGATCGATGAGCACAAATCCATCGAGTACATCCTGCAGGTCGTCAGAAGCACCCTCGATGACGTGGAAAACGAATGGAAGAAGCGCGGCAGGTAGCTTTCAATGGCTGTATTTCGACTTATTAACCCGCCCTGAACAGCTCCTGGAAGTTTTGTGCTGTCTGGCTGGCAAAGTCATCCACATCCAGGCCACGAAGTTCCGCAAGGGTTTCGGCAACCCGACGCACATACCTGGGTTCGTTGGGCTTGCCACGGTAGGGAGTCGGCGCCAGATAGGGTGAGTCAGTTTCTATAAGCATTTTGTCGAGAGGAACCCTGGCCGCCACATCCCGCAATTCCTGGGCATTCTTGAAGGTGACAATGCCTGAAAAGGAAATATAGAAACCCATATCCAGCGCTGCACTGGCCATTTCCCAGTTTTCCGTAAAACAGTGCAGCACGCCACCGGCCTGATCCGCCTGTTCTTCCTGCATGATCTGCAGCGTTTCTTCCCGCGCATCGCGGGTATGAATAATCAGCGGCTTTCCGGCTTCCCGTGCCGCACGTATATGAGTGCGAAAACGCTGCCGCTGCCATTCCACATCACCTTCGCTGCGAAAGAAATCCAGACCGGTCTCGCCGATGGCGACATTACGGGGATGACTGGCCAGTTCCACGAGCTCTTCCACGCCGGGCTCTCTGCGGTCGAAATCATTGGGATGTACACCGACAGAAACCGAGATGTCCTCATAAGGTAAAACCAGATCCAGCATGGCCGGATAGCTTTCCAGATCAATGCTCACGCACAGCATATGGTCCACACCCGCATCCCGGGTCTGTCGCATGAATTCAGAGAAATCGTTCTGGTAGGGCGAAAGGTCTACCCGGTCGAGGTGACAGTGAGAGTCGATAAGCATAGGGTGCTCTTGTGAATTTCTGACGATACGGAGGGTTGCCTGGAGCAGTCTGCCGGACGGAGAGCTTATATCCGCTGCAAGCTGGGCATTACATGGTGTCTGTTGGCTTTTCCAGTTCCAGCATACCTGCCAGGTGTATTTCTATCTTGTTGCGGGTGACGCCTTCATCATGCGGCCCAAACTGCACGCCGATACCCGCGGTGCGATTGCCCATGGCGCCTACCGGCGTTACCCAGATGACTTTTCCCGCGACAGGGACACGCTCCGTATCATCCATGAGATTGAGCAGTATAAAGACGTCATCTCCCAGTTCGTATTTCTTGATGGTTGGGATAAACAGCCCACCATTTTCCACGAAAGGCATATAGGCACGGTACAGGGTATCCTTGTCCTTTATGGACAGGTTGATGATGCCTTGTTGGAAACCTGGCATTGCCATGGTCAGCCCTCCCCCTTCGCGATTCGGCTCCATTCCAGCAGAATGCTTTCCAGAGCCAGTTGTGGATTCAGATTGTTCATGCTCATGCGCTCGGCATCATACAGCCTGTCGAGCAATTGGTATGCAAGTCTCAAGTCTAACCGTTCGGACAGGGTTTGCAAGGGTGGAAAAGCAAGTTGCGACGCCGGCGCCATTTTGCTGCGTATGATTGCCGATAGCCATGCAACCAGGTATTTCAGCAAATGGGGCAGATCGGTTTCCTTTAGCCAGCTTTCGCCGGTCTGCACGACAGAAACCCCACCCGCTGCGATTGCTGCAAAATCCTCCAGCAGGCGGTTGTGCCGCTGCAGTTCATCTCCCTCGATCAGTGCGGGCACATTCAGCGGTGCACCCCCGGCGAGCTGCAGTAGCTGGCGTGCCTGTTCCGGTGGCGTCCCGGTATTTTCTGCTAACCAGGCGATGGATGCCTCTTCCTCAGGCAATGCGAATGCAAGCGTCTGGCAGCGGCTGCGAATGGTGACCGGAAGCCTGTCAGAACGTGCGCTGAGCAACACGATGAGAGAGCCGGGAATCGGTTCCTCAAGCGTTTTCAGCAAAGCGTTTGCTGCTGCCCTGCTCATGCTGTCCGCTGGATCAATAATGAACACACGGTGGGCATCTTCACCAACAGACAGGGTGTTGCCGGCAACGAGTTCCCGTACCGCTTCGATACCGATCTGCTGTTTGCCTTCCTCCGGTCCCACCTGGCGCAGATCCGGATGACTGTCCGCCTTCAGCAGCAGGCACTGCCTGCACTTGCCACAGGCCAGCCCGTTCTCCGCGGGTTGCTCACACAGCAGACTCTCGGCAAGCTGGCGGGCAAAGCGGGCCTTGCCCACGCCTTCTGCGCCGGACAACAACAACGCATGGGGCATGCGGCCCTGCTGGCGTGTTTCCAGCAGGCGGTGCCAGGATGGGTGATGCCAGGGAAGCAGATCGCTCATGGCTGCTGACTGTTGGCCAGGTAATGTTGCATGACTGCGGTGATCTGCGCGAGCACCTCATCCAGTGCCAGGGAAGCATCGATGACTTTGATGCGTTCGGGCTCTCTGTCGGCCAGTTCCAGGTAGGATTTGCGCACGTTTTCAAAAAAAGCCCCGGCTTCACTTTCGAAACGGTCCGGTGCAGAGCGCTTGCCTGCCCGTTCCAGACCCAGTGCAACCGGCAGGTCCAGCAACAGGGTAAGGTCGGGCTTGAGCCCCTGCTGCACCCAGTTCTCCAGAGTCTCTATACGACTGAAAGCGATACCCCGGCCACCGCCCTGATAGGCATAGGTGGCATCGGTGAAACGGTCACAAAGCACCCACTGGCCATTATCGAGGGCCGGCAGGATCTTCTGTTGCAGGTGTTCTGCGCGGGAGGCAAACATGAGCAGCAACTCGGCATCATCACTCATGCCGGTGTGTTTGTGGCCGAGCAACAGCTGGCGCAGATCCTCTCCCAGCTGCGTGCCGCCGGGCTCGCGGGTTTCGAGGAAAGCGATGCCGGCCTGCTCCATCAGCAGGCGCAGCTGCGCCATGCAGGTGGTTTTACCCGCGCCTTCAATGCCTTCCAGTGTAATGAACGAACCTCTGAGCATTATTTCTTCAACTGATATTTTCGGACGGCAGCGTTGTGTTGCCTCAGGGTAGCAGAAAACTGGTGGCTGCCGTCACCCTTGGCAACGAAATACAGCGCCTTCCCGTCTGCAGGATGAGCAACAGCGAAAATGGACCCGCTTCCCGGCATACAGATGGGCGTCGGTGGCAGGCCAGCTATCACATAGGTATTGTAGGGCGTTGGTTTGCGAAGGTCCTTGCGCCTGATATTTCCTTTGTAACTCGCCCCCATCCCGTAGATCACGGTGGGATCGGTCTGCAGTTTCATGCCTTTTTTCAGACGGCGGACGAACACACCGGCGATCCGGTCACGCTCCCCTGCCCGCCCGGTTTCCTTTTCGACGATGGAAGCAAGAATGAGCATCTCATAGGGGTTTTTGAGCGGCAGGTCCTTCTCGCGTTCTGCCCAGGCCTGTTTCAGGGTATCCTCCATGCGGCCATAGGCGCGTTTCAGCAGTTGGCGATCGGAGAAATCCCGGGGAAACAGATAGGTGTCGGGAAAGAACCGGCCTTCCGGGTTTTCTCCGGCATGGCCCAGGCTTTCCATGATTTTCCCGCTGCTCAAGCCCTTCAGGTCATGGCGCAGTTCTGGATGCGCATCGATGGCCTGCATCATCTGGTCGAAAGTCCAGCCCTCCACCAGTGTGATGGAATGGCTGATGGTTTTCCCCGCTACGAGCAGATCAAGCAAGGCCACCGGAGTAATCCCCCGCGACAACTGATATTCTCCCGCCTTGATTTGCGTGGCTTCATGATGGAGCCGGCCATACAGACGCAGAAGACGGGCATCTTCGAGAACATGCCGGGACTCGAGATGGCTGGCCAGGCCCCGCAGAGACATGCCCTGTGGAACATTCAGCACCATTCCCTGATCGGGTATCGTCAGGGGGGTGACCAGAAATTCCCTGTAGGTATTCCAGACCACAACCCCCGCCAGGGCCGCGAGCAGCAGTACCAACAGCGTGGATTTGAGAAACAGTTTGAAAGTGAGTTTCAGCATCAGTCGAACACTCGCCCGGCGGCTTCTTTCAGCAGCGGGTGGACATCAGCTGTTCTGGCATGCCAGTCATAACCGGAGATTCGTGAGACAGAGCGGACACCGGCGAGGGAACTGGTCAGGTAAAGCGCGTCAGCCTGCAGTATGTCTTGCAGCATGAAATCACCCGTTTCGATGTGTGCACCCTGCTCTCTGGCAATCTCCAGTATCAGCGCCCTGACCACTCCCGCCACGCCACAGCGTTGCAGAGACGGCGTGTACAGTCGTTGCCCCTCCTGCCAGAACAGATTGCTCATCATGCCCTCAATGACATGACCATGATGATCCAGCATCAGTGCTTCATCGACATCCTCCGGACATGCGGCTCTGGCGAGCACCTGTTCCAGACGATTGAGGTGTTTGATGCCGGCAAGGTCGGAATTATGTCCAAGGCGCCGCGGGGATACGGCAATCTTCAGCGTACCGGAAACAGGTCCATCCCAGTCGAACAGCGCCAGAATACGGGTGGGTGATTCATACGGATCAGCCTTGTAGCCCCGTTCACTGATACCGCGCGTCACGGTGATCTTCAGCACTGCCTCCGATTGATCGGCTATCAGTTCAAGGGCTTCCTGCTTCAGGAGGCAAACGTCCGGTGAAGTGATTCCCAGGCGTTCACAGCCGGACTGCAGACGCTGCATGTGATAATCCCAAAGACAGGGATGGCCGCCGGTTACCGCAATGGTTTCAAAAAGGCCGTCACCAAACTGCAAACCCCGGTCAAGTACGGATACCTGATCCCGGGGTTCACCGTTTACCAGTGATCGAATCAATCTTTGAACAGTCGGAACGCCAGCGTACCGTTGGTGCCACCGAAGCCGAAGGAATTCGACAACGCCACTTCCATTGGCATTTCCCGGGCGGTGTGCGGCACATAGTCAAGATCGCATTCCGGATCCGGATTGTCCAGGTTGATGGTGGGCGGCGCCACCTGGTCACGCAGGGCGAGAATGGTGAATACCGCCTCCGCACCGCCGGCCGCGCCCAGCATATGTCCGGTCATGGATTTGGTGGAGCTTACTGCCAGTTTGTAGGCATCGTCACCAAAGGCCCGCTTCATGGCCATGGTCTCGGCCACATCCCCTGCAGGCGTGGATGTACCGTGGGCATTGATATAAGCAACCTCTTCCGGATTCACGCCACCATCTTCCATCGCCAGCCGCATGCATTCCGCTGCCCCCTCACCGCCGGGAGACGGGGAGGTCATGTGGTAGGCATCGGAGTTCATTCCTGCACCCACCAGTTCGCAGTAGATATTGGCCCCGCGGGCACGGGCATGCTCGAGTTCCTCGATGACCACCACCCCGGCACCGTCACTGAGCACAAAACCGTCGCGCTCCTTGTCCCAGGGACGGCTCGCCCCCTGCGGATCGTCATTCCTCGTGGAAAGCGCCCGTGCCGCGGCAAAACCACCCAGGCCTGTGGGTGAGGTCGCCATCTCGGCACCACCGGCAACGATGACATCGCTGGTGCCGTACTGAATCATGCGCATGCCATCGGCAATGCAGTGCGCTCCCGTACTGCAGGCAGACACGATGGATATGTTGGGACCCTTGAATCCGTTGATGATGGAGATGTGACCTGCAACCATGTTCACGATATTGGCCGGCACAAAGAAGGGCGAAATCTTTCTCGGTCCGCCTTTGAGATAAGCCGCATATCCCTGTTCGATACCACTGATACCGCCGATGCCGGAACCCACGACCACGCCAATACGGTTGGCGTTCTCGTCCGTCGCTTCGATGCCGGCATCCCTGATGGCCTGATCCGCTGCGGCAATGCCGTAGTGGATGAACTTGTCCATCTTGCGAGCTTCCTTTTTCGGTATGTATTGCTCAATATCGAAACCGTAGATGGGCCCGCCGAAACGAACACTGAACGGTTCTATATCCAGATGCGTAATGGGTTTGATGCCGCTGTTACCCGCCAGGATGTTTTCCCAGCTGCTTGCTACATCAAGACCTACGGGCGATATCATACCCAGCCCGGTAACTACTACCCTTCTTTTGGACATCAAGGAAACCTCTGTTGGTACATTAACCAAAAACCGCGTTTTTCCGACCAGCCACCCCTTGTTTCAGGAGGTGCTGATCCAGGAAAAATCCGCGGCTTGACTGAACCTTGGCGATCAGCCGTTAGCGTTGATGTAGTTTACTGCCTGTTGCAGGGTTGTGATGTTCTCCGCTTCTTCATCGGGAATCTCACACTCGAATTCTTCTTCCAGCGCCATAACCAGTTCCACTGCATCCAGGGAGTCAGCGCCCAGGTCGTCGATAAAGGAAGCTTCAGGAGTAACTTCGTCTTCGCCTACACCCAGCTGCTCAGCGACAATCTTTTTGACACGTTCTTCAATGCTGCTCATTTTCGTATTTTTCCTCCAGTAGAGCGCGATCCAGGCGCCGCGCATTAACGTCGTATTGTATGCGGAATTCGTTCGCTAGCCAAATCAGGCAGCTTTGAAAAACACGCACCTAATATCAAACTATAAATATGTTATAAATCAGTATGTAGAGAGATATTTTAAAGCTATCACCTTAAGACATATACATGCCACCATTGACATGCAGCGTGGTGCCTGTGACATAGGCCGCGTCTTCGGAGGTCAGAAACGCCACCGCCGCGGCTATTTCGTCTGCTGAACCCAGGCGGCCCATCGGAATAGCGGACAACAGCGCCTTGCGCTGCGCTTCCGGCAGTTCCCGGGTCATGTCCGTGTCGATGAAGCCGGGTGCCACGGCATTCACGGTGATGCCCCGGGAGCCGATTTCCTGAGCCAGCGACTTGGTGAAACCCAACATGCCTGCCTTGGCGGCCGCATAGTTGGTCTGGCCGGCATTGCCGCTGCAGCCCACCACCGATGCGATGTTTACGATCCGCC
>DRLF01000105.1 GCA_011051425.1 Thiolapillus brandeum
AGGAACAGAGTGGAAGCGTGGCGCATTGATGACGGTAAACTCGGGCTGATGGACCGCCAGTTCTTCTTCTGTCGCCATGATGAAGACGTTCCGGGCAAACAGATTGTGCCAGGCATTTTCCGTGATAACGCGAATCGGCATGCGGTGGCGTTTGTCGGCCCCCACGAAACAGTCCTGCACGTAGACATCCCGGTTCTGCAAATGATTGACCATGCGCTTGTGCAACCTGTCGAATGCCTCTTCCGATATGGGCCGGTTGATTTCCCCCCACCAGATCTCGTCACTGACAGAAGGCTCATCCACGATAAACTTGTCGTTTGCCGAACGGCCGGTATGGTGTCCCGTACGAACCACCAGCGGCCCCAGATGGGAAAGCTGCCCTTCACGACGGATGATTGCCTGTTCAATCAGTCTCGGTGTTGGCAGATTCCAGTAGATGTCGTTGAGGTTGTGCAGGCCGTGATTGTCCAGGCCATAGGGACTGTGGGTGATTCCGCTCGTTTCGTGCATGATGCTGCCTCCGGTTCATTGCGCCTGATCTGGCAAGACTCGACGCCGACAGACGCTCTTATTATTTTTTCAACCATAAGCCGCCTTGCAGGTGAAACCAATGATCGAAATCAAAGGTTCTGCAAACCGGCGCGTCTCAGCTTCAGTCTGGCTGATCACAGAAGATGCTCATGCAATTGATTTTCTTGGTAATTGCATGCTGTTCTTATACCATGAAGAGATATTCTTGAACCCCGGCCAGCCATTCTCATGCCATTTGCACATTCAGGAAAAAGAATAACACCATACATCTGGCTGCTGCTGGCGGTACTCATTCCCCTGCTGTCCGTGTATGGCCGGTCACTGCAGCGCGTGGTAAAAACCGCCATGCCGGCAGGCGGCCTGGCCCTGTTCTTCGTCACGCTGTCGCTGCTGTTGCTGGCTGCCCTGACCGCCTGGTTCAGGGCACAGGGAAGATCAGGACAAATATGGCATCTGGCCTGGCTGATCCCACTGTTCCTGCTGCTGCCCCTGACATTGCCCCTGGTGGAGGAGCGCCTGCACTTCGTGGTTTTCGGCGGGTTTGGCTTTTTCTCCATGCTGCTGTTTTCACCCCCGGTTGCCGTCCTGGTTTCACTGGCCGCAAGCGGCCTGGACGAAGCACTGCAATGGGCATTGCCCGACAGGGTCGGCGACTGGCGGGATGTGGGATTCAATGTCATCGCCAGCCTGGGAGGCGCCACAGCAGCTTTTTTCGGCGGCCGAAAATGAAATACCTGTGGGGCTGGCTGCTGTTCTTCATGATCGCTCCCGTGGCAGCAGGTCCCCAGCTTGTTGTACTGGATGTGGGCGAAGGCCAGTCGCTGCTCGTGCAGCAGGGCGACCGGGGCATACTCATCGACACCGGCCACCCGGGCAAGGCCCGTCACGTACTGGACCGGCTTTCGGCGCTGGGCGTTGCTCACCTGGACTATCTCATGCTGACGCACCTGCATCCCGATCATGCCGGCGGCTATTTCCGCTTGCGCGAAGCCTGGCCTGAAACACCTGTACTCTACAGTGGGCAGCCACTGCCTGCCGATGTGCAACCGGACCTGACCCGCTGGGTGAACGATGCGCTTGGGCAGGATCCAAACCGGCGCATACTCACCGCAGGAGATACCCTGCAGTGGCAGGGAATCACGCTGGAAGTGCTCTGGCCGGAAAAATTCATGAACCGGAATCTCAATGAGCATTCCCTGGTACTGTTGCTCAGCCATGGCGAAACCAGGGTGCTCATCATGGGTGATGCCAACCAAACGGTGGAACAGGCCTTGCTAAGGCAGAAGCGCCTGCCAGAAAGCATCGACGTGCTGGTGGTGGGACATCACGGCGCAGCCGATGCCAGCAGCAAAGCCTTCATCGACAGGGTTCATCCGAAACTGGCCATCATCTCGGTCAACAGCAACAACATCCGCGGCTACCCTTCTGCGGAAGTGCTGCGGCGGCTGGAGAAAGCCGGCGCGAAACTGCTGCGCACAGACCGGCAGGGCGAGATCAGTCTGGACCTGGAAACGGGGGTTCTGTCTCCAGACAGCCGCTGACTTCCCCGGCCCAACGCAACACCTGCTGCAAACGTTCCCCCAGCAGAGCCTGCGCCTGCCGGAAACTCACCCACCGATATTCATCATGCTCCGCCCTGCCCAACTCGGGGCTTATCCCCAGCACGACTTCCTGCTGCCGGGTTTCCGCGATGTAGTAGCGGGCGACTTTCTGGCGGTTACCGCTGCGATAAGGCCGTGTTTCATGAAAAACCTCCCCCCAGGGAAACCGCAGGCCGGTAATGCCCGTCTCCTCCCTGACTTCACGCCGGGCGGCTTCCAGCGGGTCTTCGCCGGGCTCGGTCTCACCTTTCGGAAAGTCCCAGTAGTTGTAGACCCGCAGCAACAGAAAACGACAGCCATCCTGTTCCCTGCGTATAATCACCACCCCTGCTGACAACACCATGAACTGATCTCCGACAGATGAATCCCCTTCCCGCACAGCACCGTATACCGGTCATCCTTTTCGATTACGGCGGCGTTCTGGCCGATGAAGGCTTCCGCAACGGGCTGGCGGAAATTGCCCGTATCCGCGGGCTTGATTCCAATGCCGTACTGGCACAGGCCATGGATGCAGTGTACCAAAGCGGCTATGTGCTCGGAAAAGGCAGTGAAGCGGATTTCTGGAAGCTGCTGGAAAAGAAATGCGGCATCGAAGGTGATGTTTCAGCATTGCGCAATGAAATACTGCAGCGCTTTCAGTTACGCCCCTGGATGCTGCAACTCGTTGACGGCCTGAGAAGCCGTGGCTACCGGGTGGGCATACTCAGCGACCAGACCGACTGGCTGGATGAACTGGACGCCCGGGATCATTTTTTCAGTCATTTCGATGCCGTATTCAACAGCTATCACCTGGGGATGGGCAAGCGCGATCCGGCGGTTTTCCGCAAGGTGGCACAAAACCTGAAAGTATCACCGGAACAGATCCTGTTTGTCGATGACTCGCCTGGTAATATCGAGCGTGCAAACACTGCCGGTTTACAGACCATCCTGTTCATAGACAGAGACCAGTTCGAGAAGGCATTGCAGGAAAAGCTGTCAACAGCAAATCAGGGTGTCCGCAATCGTCCCGCTACACCAGCCTGACACACTCACTACCAAGGAAAACAGCTTGCCCCACAGGAATAACAATTCAGACGACCTGCTGGCGATATGGCAAGAAATCGAAGCTGATGTCGACGCGGGCAAATGCAAGGAAGACCGGATATTCGAGCAAGGCGTTTCCGAAGTGGTTCCCGATCTGCTGGAAAGGATCACCATCCAGCACCCCGACCTGGGTACGGGCGAACTGCTGGCCAGATACCGTATCCTCCACCCGATCGGAAGCGGCGGCATGGGTGATGTCTACCTGGCAGAGCGGGCTGACGGCCAGTACGAAAAAAGGGTGGCGCTGAAAATCATGTCCCTGGGGTTCACCAGCCCCGATCTGCTTGCCCGCTTCCAAAGGGAAAGACAGATACAGGCGGAACTGAATCATCCGGGTATCGCCAAGCTGCTGGATGCAGGGGTGGCGGAAGACGGCAGGCCCTGGTTCGTTTTGGATTACATTCAGGGCACTCCGCTGGTCGAATTCTGCAACAAGCACCACCTCGATCATCAAGCCAGAATCGAACTGCTGCTCCAGGTGTGCCATGCCATCGCCTATGCGCATGATCATGGCGTCGTCCACCGTGATCTGAAACCGGAGAACATTCTGGTGAAAGGCGATGCCCACAATCATCAGCCCGTGGTAATGGATTTTGGCATCGCCTCCCGTGAACAGGACAATGCACTCACACAAATGGGCAATTTCCTGGGTACGCCCGCTTATTCCTCACCCGAGCAGGTCAAGGGAAACTATTCGGCGCTGGATCACCACAGCGACATCTTTTCCCTGGGCATATTGCTCTACGAACTGATCGACAACAGAAGACCTTTCGATGGTGAAAGCAATACGGAAATCAGCTATCACATCATCGACCAGGACACCCCGCCGCTGCAGCGGGCCGGCGTATCACCGGACCTGTCAGCCATCATTTTCAAGTGCCTGGAAAAGTCTCCCCGGGACAGGTATTCGTCAGTACATGAACTCATCGAAGACCTGGAAAACTACCGGCAGGGGAATTCTGTAGTCGCCAATCCCGTGGGATTCTGGTTCAGAACCCGCCGAAGAATTCACCGCTACCCGCTGCTCAGCGCGTTGGCACTGCTGACATTTGCAACGGTGCTGACACTGGCCGGCCTGACGGTCTGGCAACATATGAGCAAGAACAGCTTCGCCGCCCGGCAGGCGCAGATCGCCCAGCGCTACGGTCAGGCAGCGCAACAGATCGAAAGCGGTGCGCGCCTGATATACAGCAGGCCCCTGCATAACACAGAAAAAGAAATTGCTGCACTCGAAACCCGGTACCGCAGCATGCACGACAACCTGGCACAGGTGAACATCTCCAGCCGGCATGTGGCGCACTACGCATTAGGCCGCGCCGCGCTCAGTCTGGGCAACATCGAAGAAGCACAACAGCACCTGGAGCAGGCCTGGAACGCTGGACTGAAGGAACCCCTGCTGGCATTGCGGCTGGGACAGACCTATGTGAAACAGTACGGAAAGGCGACCCGGAACATGCGCCAGCTCATGCTGTCCAGCGTGGAAACACGGCAGCAGGCATTCGATCAGGCGAGGAAAGACTATCTGCAACCGGCCATGACATTCCTGGCCCTGGGGGCCAAGGCAGATCATCCGGAAGCACAAATTGCCGCGGCCATCCTGCGATATACGGCTGGTGATACAAAAGGTGCGCTGGAAATTCTGCAACATGCCATCGACACCGCTGCCTGGCCGGTTACCGCGATGATAGCCAATGGCAACTTCTACCTCGAACTGGCCGAAAACAGCCTGTTTGCGGGCGACAACCAGCAGGCCTATGCCTATCTGATCGAATCGGAAAACCTGTTCAGTCGCGCCACCCAAATCGCCAGAAGTCATCCGGATGCCATCACCGGCAACTGCATCGCACGCACCAAGCTCATTCAGAGCGGGGAATACCCCAGGGTCATGCAGGCCAACCCGAACCCCGATGTCATCGCTCCCTGCGATGCCCTGATGACCGTGCAACCGAACAACAGGGATTCCCTGCTTCAGGTCACCAAGGCCTATGTCAATACTGCCCGCAAGATGCGCATCCACGGGAACGATCCTTCCTTAGTGCTGGACAAGGCGGAAACCTTCGTGAACAGGGCACTGCAGCAGAACGGCAACGACCCCCAGGCGTTGCGGCTGCTGGGATCACTGCTGATGACACGATCCTATTGGCGCTATGATCGCGGTGACGATGGCTACCAGCTGTTGAATGATGCTATCGCCGCATTCGAAAAGGCGGGCAAATACGCACCGGGCGACAACCTGCTGCAGCAGGAGCTGGCGCTTGCGTTGCAAACCGCAGGAAAAGCAGAATACGCCAATGGCCGGGACGGCAATGCCGCCTACATGCTGAGCAACGAAGTGTACAGACAGCTCGTCGCCCAGCCGGACGTTGCCATGAACACCTGGACAGAATATGCCGATGAGCTGTCCTGGCAGGCCTATTATCTGTACAGCAGCGGCCGTGATGCCCGGCAGCCCCTGCAGGAAGCCATCCGCATTGCACATACCGCAGTGGAAAAATCATCGGGCAACCTGAATGCCATCCTGGTGCTGGCCATGGCTGAATATTCCCAGGCGGAGTTTCTCTATCTGCAGATGGAAGATCCTGCAGAAGTATCGGCGGCAGCTTTCAGGCATTTCGGGGAAGTCGTTGCCGCAGATCCCGGCAATGCCATCGCCCGCATCAATCAACTGGGTCCCCTGGCGCTGAGTATCGATTTCTCGCTGGATCGTGGCATCCCACAGACAATGCAGCTTGAAGTCATGCACGAATTATTGCTGGATTTTGAACAGCAGAGAAATGCAGCATTTCAGGCGCCGCTGATCTGGGCCGACTATTGGCGCTACATGGCGAAGCAGGCACGACTGGACAAGCGCAATCCCGCTGAAGACATCGAGAAGGCAAAGGGTTTCCTGAAACTGGCGCTCAACGTGAAACAGGATCATTACGAAGCCATTCAGAGTTTCGGCTATCTGGCGGTTTTCGAACACAGCTGGCGCATACATTCCGGAAACCGGGGCACAGCGGATTACAACGAAGACCTGCGCAAACTGTCTGAATTCATAAAAGAATATCCCGATCTGCCCATCCTGCGGGCGCTCCGGGGGCAGCTCCGATCACTCACCGCAGTGCAGCCATCCGACTGGTCGGAAGTGATCGGAGACTTTCAGTCCAGCATCGCCATGAATCCCCTGCTGGAAAAGCGCTACGGGCCGGATCTGAAGCACGCCATTGCAATATCGGGAGGCTGATTTGCCCTGCCCTGCCATACTGGGTATGCTCAAATCTTCACTCTGCCTCCGCTTCGACAACCAAACATGCTGCAAACCGTCTGGGAAGGAAAAAATACCGGTCATATCACCAGGATGCTCAATCTCGCCCATGCCGGGAATGCCGAGGCCAGAGAAGAACTGCTGCCCCTGGTCTACCAGGAACTGAAAATGATCGCCGCCCAGCAACGCAGGCGTCAGGGCAAACCTTCCGACATGCTCAATACCACCGCTGTGGTCAACGAGGCCTGGCTGCGCCTGCAGCAACACGGGCAAGACTACAAGAACCGCTATCATTTCCTTGCAGTCGCCGCCACCGCCATGCGCCAGCTGCTCATCGACGAGGCCCGCAAGCAGTTGCGCAACAAGCGCGGTGGCGGCGCAGCCATTCAGGTTACCCTGGGAGAAAAGCTCAGCGTGGAAGATCAGGCCGTATGGATGGTGGCACTGGACCAGGCACTCACCCGGCTGGGTGATTACAATCCCCGCCTGCAGGAAGTGTTTCAGCTGCGGTTTTTCGTTGGCCTGACCGAAAAGGAGACAGCAAAAGCACTGAACATCAGTGAAAGCACGGTCCGTCGAGACTGGGTAAAAGCCAAGGCCATGCTCTCCGTGGCGCTGTGAAACCTTTGCACCCCTCTTTATACATCACCCCAATACCCACATAAAAAATAAATCCACGCCGATCTGACTGGTTGCAGGGTTTTCCGACGTATTCAGTAAATAGAAGCGAAAAAAGTTTTCGCCATTGTTCTGAGCTGAATATTTCGGAGACAAAACCATGTCAACCAAAACCCATCTCTCTGCCTGGCCAATACCAGCCCACGCCCTTGTCATTCTTGGCGCACTTTCAGCCACGATGGCAGCCCAGGCCGTCGGCCTCACCGATACCGGACAGACACTCTGCTACAACGGCAGCGCCATGGTGGCCTGCGACGCAATCACCACCGGAGACAGCGCCGCCTATCCCGCCCAGGATGGGCGTTTCGGGCGCGATGCAGCCGCCACCGCGGGACAGCTGAGCAAGACCGGTGGTGGAGAAGCCGGGTTCGACTATACCAGGGTCTGCAACAGCGGCGAGCTGGCCGGCGTAGGAAGCTGTCCCGCCAACCCTGTCCTGGGAAGCGGCAATGACGACTGGGGCTGCACCAAAGACAACATCACCGGCCTGACTTGGGAAGTGAAGATCGATGACGCCACACATCTGCGGCATAGGGACTGGTCGTACTCCTGGTACAGCACCGACAACACCACCAATGGTGGATACGCCGGCACGCCGGATGGTGGTGACAACTGCCTGGATACCACCCGTTGCGATACCGAAAAATTCGTCACTGATGTCAACACGACAGGGCTTTGCGGCAACAGCGACTGGCGAATGCCCCACATAAATGAACTGCAAACTCTGACTCACTATGGAAAAACATACAACAGTGCACTCTTCGACAAAGGATACTTTCCCAATACCAACACCAATACCCAGACTGTCATGTTCTATTGGTCAGCTATGTCCCTAGCAATATTAGATCCCTCCCGTTGGGCATGGGCGTGGCGTGGGTCGAGCGAAAGTTTAGGCAGATCTTCCAAATCAACAGCGTATTTCGTGCGCCTGGTTCGGGGCGGACAACCCTAATAAAGCACAACCATCACGATATACATCGCAGCACAACAACGAACTGGACGCACAGCTACAAGAGGAAATTCATCATGTCCCGCATGAATCACCTGTTCAATATCGAGTCATCACAACCCGCACAGAGCTGGCGTACAGCCAGCAAATACCTTGCCGGCATACTCTTTGCCACTATCCTGCCGTTTACAGGCGCAGAAGCGGTATGCACCGCGGGTTATTCCGTCGCCAATCTGCCCGAATCCACCCCCAGCAACGACTTTGTCTCCAATACCGATGGCACTGTAATCCACAGCAACACAAGTTTGATGTGGGATCGCTGTGCGTTGGGAATGGTGTTGAATGACAACAACACACCGGGCGATTATACGGATGATACTTGCA
>DRLF01000106.1 GCA_011051425.1 Thiolapillus brandeum
CGTACCGTGGTGCTGGCTCACTGTTTCGTCGAGGGTGGGCTGGAAAGCGAATCCGAGCGCCCCCTGTCTGTGGGTGGCGCGGACCGGGTGCCGCCGTCATTATTCGGGCATTTTGACTATGTTGCACTGGGGCACCTGCATGCACCCCAGTCACGCCAGTGGCCGCACGTGCGCTATTCCGGTTCCCTGCTCAAGTATTCCTTCTCGGAAGAGAAGCAGCACAAGTCGGTGACGCTGGTGAACATGGATGCCGCAGGGCGATGCGAGATAGAAAAGATTCCCCTGCAACCCCGCCACGACATGCGCATCCTCGAAGGGCATTTCGATCAGCTGTTGGCGCAGGGCAGGGATGCGCCGGACCGGGAGGATTATCTGCTGATCCGCCTGCTCGATACCCATGCCATACATGAACCCATGAACCGCCTGCGCGAAGTCTATCCCAACGTGCTGCACCTGGAACGCCCCGGTCTGTTGTGCGGCGGCGAACGGCGGGAAACCGGCCGGGAGCGCCTGGCTGTGGGGGAACTGCCCCTGTTCCTCGATTTCTATGCACAGATGACAGGAGAAGAGCTGCAGCTCCGGGGGCAGAAGCTGGTCGCCGGACTCCTGGATGAGTTGCACAGGGGCGGGGAGGACTGAATGCGTCCTTTGCGGTTGAAAATGTCCGCCTTCGGACCCTTTGCATCCACCCAGGAGATCGACTTCAGCCTGCTGGGAGACAGTCCCCTGTTCCTCATCAACGGTCCCACGGGGTCTGGCAAGACGACCATTCTCGATGCCATTTCCTATGCCCTGTATGACGAGACCACGGGAAACGAGCGTCAGGGTCGGGAGATGCGCTGCGATCATGCCGCTGATGACCTGCTCACCGAGGTGGAACTGGAATTCGAGCTGGGCCGCAGGCGCTACCGTATCCGGCGTGTTCCCCGCCAGGAGCGCCCCAAGGCACGGGGAGCAGGCACGACCACGCAGCAGTCTGAAGCCCAATTGTGGGAGCTGGATGCACAAGGTGGGGAAAAGACGCTGCTGGTGCCCAAGAAGGTGACGGAAGCCACCGCAGAAATCGAGCGTCTCACGGGCCTCAGCGCCGAGCAGTTCCGGCAGGTCATGGTACTGCCCCAGGGGAGGTTCCGTGAGCTGCTGCTGGCCGACTCCAGCCAGCGCGAAGATATCTTCCGCCAACTGTTTCAGACCCGCATCTATACCCGGCTGGAACAGCGGCTCAAGGATCGGGCCAACGACGTATCAGCACAGCTGAACCGGCTGGATGAACAGGCAAGAGGCTTGCTCAGTGGTGTGGAGGCCGATGACAGGGAAAGCCTGGTGACGCGGATCGAAGGGCTGAAGCGGGAAGTGGAGAGGCTGCAGGAAATGCAGGTCAAGGCGGAGGAAGGCCTCACCCGGTCACGGCAGCAGGTGTTCGAAGCACGCAACCTGCAGCAGCAGTTCAAAGCGCTGGAGACAGCAAGAAAGAAGCTCCAGGATCTCGAGGGTCAACAGCAGCAGCTGGAAACCGACAGGCAGCGCTGGCGACTGGCGGAACAGGCGCTGGTGTTGCAGCCGGTATATGAACGCTTGCTAAGAGCGCGGCAATCGGAGCAGGCCGCGCAAAAGGCAGTAGAGGAAGCGCAACAGGAAGTCAGTGAATTGCAGGAGCAGCTGGAAAAAACGGCGCAGCTGCACGGGCAGATGAAATCCCGTGAGCCTGAGCTTGAGCAGCTGAAACAGCAACAGCAGCAGCTGAAAAGCTATGTCGGCCGGGCCGCTCAGCTGCGCTTGGCGCTGGAAGCCAGAGATGCCGCGCAACAGGCACACAAAAAATGCAGGGAAAGCGAAGAAAGACAGCAGGAGACAGTAGAGGAGTTGCGCAGGGAATTGGACAGGATGGAGAAACAGTATGAAAGCAACGCTACTCTTTTGCAGCAGCTGCCGGACAGGCAGCGCGAACTCGATGCGTTGAAACAACAGCAGGAAAAGCAGTCGGAACTCGGTGGTCTGCAAAACCGGCTGGTGCAGGAGCAAGAATCTCTGCTGATTGCGGTGGAGAGTAAACAGCGTGCCACGAAGGCCCTGCAAGCGGCGGAGCAGAAACAGCTGCTGCTGGAGCAGGCCTGGGAAGAAGGGCAGGCTGCCATTCTGGCGCGCCAGCTCGAAGCGGACAGCCCCTGTCCTGTTTGCGGCAGTACGGCGCATCCCCATCCTGCACGCGCCGGCGATGTGTTACCTGACGAAAGACAGCGGCAGCAGGCCAGGGAGCGGGTGGAAGCTGCCAGAAAGCTGCAGCAGGAAGCACAGTCCGCTGTTGTCGCTATCCAGGCGAAGCTGGAAGCACTGACACAGCAACAGGCGCAGATGAATAAGGACGCTCAGGCGCTGGCAGACCGGGAGCCGGCTGTTCTGGCATCGGAGATAGCGGCTTTGACAGGGAAGGTGGAGGAACTGCAGAGGCTTCGTAAGAACTTCGGGAAACTGGAGCAAAACCGCAGCGGGCTGCGCCAGTCCCTGAAGGCTGCCGAGTTGCGGCTGCAGCAGCTTCAGCAGGAGAACAGCGCTGCAGCACAGCAGCTGGCGGCCTGCAAGCAGGATGTGCGCAACAAACAGGCCGAGTTACCCGCGCAGTTTGCCGATCCCGGCGTGCTGGACAAGGCGCTTCTTGATGTTGATGCAAAGCAGCGCACCCTGCAACGGCAAATACAGGAAGCCAGGGAAGCCTTTGAGCAGGCCCGGCTGGCGCTGGGTTCGGCAACAGCGACCCTGGAGACCAACAGGCAGATGCTGCAGGCGAAAAAGACGGAACAGGAGCAGCAGCTTGCACATTGGCAGGCAGCGCTGGCCGACAGTGTGTTTGCTTCTGAGCAGGCATTTCAGCAGGCGGGCATGGAAGAGGCTGCCAGACAGCAGCTGGCTGAGGCCATTCGCCTTCGGGACGACGAGCTGCTGGCCGCCCGGACCCTGGTCAGGGAGCAGACTGCCGCCTTGCAGGACAAGACGCCGCCGGACATGTCCGCGCTGGAAGAAGAGTACCGGAAACTGGATGCCGAGGCGCGCAGGGTAACGGAAAGCCTCCATGGGAGTGTCCAGCAGCTGATGCAGCTGGAGAAGGTGGATGAACGCCTGCAAGGCATTTTGGTTGAGCAGGACAGGCTGCATACGGAATATGCGCTGGTCGGGAAGCTGGCCGACGTGGCCAACGGCAGGAATGCGTCGAATCTCAGCCTCCACCGTTTCGTGCTGGGTGTGTTGCTCGACGATGTGCTGATCAGCGCCCGGCAGGGGCTGTCGCACATGAGCAAAGGACGCTATCAGTTGCTGCGGAGGGAAGATGTGGGTGACCGGCGCAGCAGCTCAGGACTGGATCTGGTGGTGGAAGATGCTTTCTCCGGCAAGACCCGTCCCGTCGCTACCCTTTCCGGTGGTGAGAGCTTCATGGCTGCCCTGGCGCTGGCGCTGGGACTGTCGGAAGTGGTACAGGCCTATGCGGGAGGCATCCGTCTGGACGCACTGTTCATCGATGAGGGGTTTGGCAGCCTGGATCCCGAGTCACTGGACCTGGCCATCAACACACTGCTGGATCTGCAGTCCGGTGGCAGGATGGTGGGCATCATCTCCCATGTGCCTGAGCTGAAAGAGCGTATCGATGTGCGTCTGGACATCGATACAGGCCGTACGGGAAGCCGGGTGACGCCGGTGGTATCCTGAAAACACATGAACAGCACCGGGAGTTCGAATGTGTGAACAAGCTGAAAGCGTGTGTTTTTCCCTGCCGGCATGGTTGACGGACTTGGCAGCAGGTCATGACACGCTTCTGGCGGTGGAAGATCGTATGTCGCTGGCGATCGAAGCTTCCCGGCAGAACGTTCGCAGAAAGACCGGTGGCCCTTTTGCTGCAGGCGTTTTTGAATCAGAAAACGGCAGGCTGGTTGCGCTGGGCGTCAACCTGGTCACCGTCGAAAACCTGTCCATGCTGCACGGTGAAATGGTCGCCCTGGCGCTGGCGCAGCGCAAGCTGAGAACCTGGGATCTGGGACAACAGGGGATGCCTGCTCTCGAGATCGTTACCAGCACGGAACCCTGCGCCATGTGTCTGGGGGGCATTTGCTGGTCTGGCGTGACCCGGGTGGTCAGCGGCGCTACTGAAGCGGATGCCCGCAGGCTGGGATTCGATGAAGGCCCCAAGCCGGAAGACTGGCTTCTGGAACTCCGGCAGCGTGGCATCGAGGTGAACTCTGAGGTGCTGCGCAGTGAAGCTGTGGCGGTGCTCGACGCATACCGGCAGGAGGGCGGGGTGGTCTACAACCCAGAAAGATCCCAGGTCTGACAGGATGTTGAAAAGTCCATCCGTGACTCTTTCAACATCACACGGGAGCCCACTCAGTGGCAGGCTCCTGTGTGTCTGACTGCTGTTGCAGGTCAGGCGGCGTACTTGTTGTCTTCCCGTACCTCGCGCAGCAGGGGGTACAGGTGTTCCACCTCGTCCTGAATGCGGTCCAGCACCATGTCGAACATGTCTTCGGTGATGCGGGCAAATTCGTCGTAATCGGTTACCAGCAGCTGCTGCTTTTTCATGTTGCACCATTTTTTTACGAAGTCGGCGAATATGCGTTTGATTTCTTTCGAGCCGCCCATGAAGCGGTTGGCCACGGTTGTAACATGGTTGTCACCGCTGGTGAGCAATTGCGTATAAAGTTTTTTATCTGTGATTTCCAGGTGATTCCTTACCTGATCCACGAAGCGGCAGAACAGTTCGGCGGTAATGCTTGAATCGCAGAGCAGGCGATCCGTGAGCAGGAGCCTCAGGACATTGGAAAGCTCGGTAATCTTGTCGTTTTGTGCGTTCAGTTCGTCATAGGTCAACATAATTTTTTCCTCTACCTCCTCTTCGGCAACCGTTTTTCATCGTGTGGGTGCCTGGGGGCTTTACTTCAAGGTTGATGGCTTTGGGGATGTCCCGGTCCATGGTGAAGCCAGGTGTAAAAATCAGACTCGACGCGCTGCGCGGGCAGGGCGGATGTCGGGTTTGCGACAAATGGAAACTGAAAGTTTCTGAACTTTAACTACACCGTTTAGGAGAAACGGAACATCTTTTGTTATTTGACTGCGAACTATGCACTTTATGTCAGTTGCAGTCAATGCCAAATCCAGTGGCTGAGGTGTTTGAGCGCATTTTCAACAATTCCACCAGAACATGCTATGGTTAGAAAATGTGGTAATTTCCACTGGAATTGCAGAATACCGCTCCGGCAAAAGCTGTCTGTGCCGACAGAAACAGAGCTTTACAGGTAGAGATTGAGTGTGGCATGAAGCTGTGTAACTTTGAATCTGTCCGGTCGCCGGGTCAATAACAACAAACTCAGGAGATTTCAGATGATAAAAAGATTTTCAGGCATATTGCTGGCAGCAGCATTTTCACTGTCCGCCACGGGGGTGGTCGCACAGGAATACGTCATCAAATTTTCTCATGTGGTGGCGCCGGGTACACCCAAAGGCAAGGCTGCGGACCTGTTCGCCAAGCTGGTGAACGAGCGCATGAAGGGCAAGGTTCATGTGGAAGTCTTTCCCAATTCCCAGTTGTACAACGACAACAAGGTCATGGAGGCCATGCGTCTGAGTGACAGCAAGACCACGGGCATCATGGCGGCTCCCAGCCTGTCCAAGTTCGTGAAATTCTCCCGCACCATCCAGGCTTTCGACATTCCCTACCTGTTCAACGATATCAATGACGTGCACAAGCTGGTGGATTCTCCGCTGATGGCGAAGATGACCCAGCCTCTGGAACGCAAGGGACTGAAGGCTATTTCCCTGTGGGACAACGGCATGAAGGTGTTCTCCATTCGTGGCGACAGGCCGCTGAAGAAAGTGCCGGATGACTTCAGGGGCAAGAAATTCCGTATCCAGAGTTCCGAAGTTCATGCCGCCATGATCAAGGCGCTGGGCGGTGTGCCCCAGAAGCTGCCGTTCAAGGAAGTCTATCAGGCCCTGTCGCAAGGGGTCGTGGATGGTCAGGAGAACGCTTGGTCCAACGTCTATTCCAAGAAATTCTATGAAGTGCAGGATTACATCACCGTTTCCAATCATTCCTATCTGGGCTACATGGTGGTGGTCAGCGCCAGCTTCTGGAACGGTCTGCCGGATGACATTCGCAAGGAGCTGACGGCGATCATGGCAGAAGCCACCGAGGCCAACCGCAGGTTCGCTGCGGAAGCGGACAAGGGTGACCGGGCCAGAATCGAAGCGGCAGGCAAGGCCAAGGTGGTCGAACTGACAGCAGATGAGCTGGCCCAGTGGCGTAAGGCCGTGTCTGGTGTTGAAGGCAAGTTCAGCAAGCAGATCGGTAGGGACCTTCTCAAGCAGATTCACGATTTGCTCGGCCACTAAATTCCGACCATGAATCCGGGGAAATGGCTGGAGGTCTTCGAGAAGACCGTCATTACCGTAGGCCTGGGGACAGCCACATTGCTGCTATTTGCCAATGTGGTGGCCCGTTACCTGTTCCACAGCGGGTTCACCTGGGTGCTGGAGCTGGTGCAGTATTTGTTTGCCTGGGTGGTACTGGTTGGCGCCGCCTATGGCTTCAGGGCAGGCACGCACCTGGGTATCGATATCGTGGTGGAGAAGTTTTCGCCACAGAACCAGAAACGCATCGCCCTGCTGGCGCTTATGCTGTGCCTGCTGTTCGTGGGCCTGGTGTTCTGGTATTCCATTCAGTACACGGTACGGATCTACGAGTGGGGTGATCTGACGCTGGATCTGCAGATCCCCCAGTGGATACCTTACCTGGCCATTCCAACAGGTCTGGGTCTGATGATTCTGCACCTGCTGCAGGTGGGGCTGGACATTCTCAGGGGCAAGACGCTGCGCATTCATGCCAATGAAGCGGCGGATGCGCTGAAACAGGTGGAAGACATCTGATGGATGCGCTGTTCCTGTTTCTGGGGCTGCTGTTTCTGTTGCTCATCGGCGTGCCCATTGCGATCAGTCTGGGGCTGTCCAGCCTGCTGTTTACCTTGCTGGCGACCGATGACTCGCCCATTATCATCGCCCAGAAGCTGTTCGACACCATGGAGCACACCACGCTTCTGGCGATTCCCTTTTTCATTCTCTCGGCACATTTTCTGACCACCGGCGGTGTGTCCCAGCGGCTGGTGGATTTTGCCAAGGCCGCAGTGGGCTGGATGCCGGGAGGGCTGGCCATGGCGACCGTGGTGGCCTGCATGTTCTTTGCCGCCATTTCCGGATCCTCGCCGGCCACGGTGGTGGCTATCGGGTCCATCATGATTCCCGGCATGATCGCGGCGGGATACGACAAGCGCTTCGCCGTGGGGGTGGTGGCCACCTCCGGCAGCATGGGCATCCTGATCCCGCCGTCCATTCCCATGATCGTGTATGCCGATGCGGTGGAGGAATCCGTGGGCAAGATGTTCATCGCCGGCATCCTGCCGGGTGTGCTCATGGGCGTGTTTCTCATGACCGCCACCTGGGTGGCTGCCCGAAAGATGAATATTCCCAGCGAACCCTGGCTGGGCTGGCGGCATCTGTTCCAGTGCTTCATGCGCGCTTTCTGGGGATTGCTGCTGATTCTCATCGTGGTTGGCGGTATCTATGGCGGCGTGTTCACCCCCACGGAAGCTGCTGCCGTCGCGGCCGTGTACTCTGCCTTCATCGCGCTGTTCGTGCACAGGGACATGGGGTTGAAAAAAGTGCCGGAGGTGATGCTGGATTCCGCCAAGATGACTTCCATGCTGCTGTTCATTATCGCCTGCGCCATGATTTTTGCCCATGTACTCACCGAGGAACGCATTCCCCAGGAGCTGGCCCAGTCGGTATTGTCTTCCGATCCACAGCCGTGGATGTTTCTGCTCATGGTGAACGTGATCCTGTGGTTTGCCGGGGACTTCATGGAGCCTTCCGCCATCCTGCTGATCCTGGCGCCCCTGTTTCATCCGATTGCGACTTCCCTGGGTATCGATCCTATCCACCTGGGCATCGTCATGACCACCAACATGGAAGTGGGCATGATCACACCGCCGGTGGGGCTGAATCTGTACGTGGCGGCCGGGCTTTCCGGTATGAGTCTGGGGGAAGTCACCCGAGCGGCTCTTCCGTGGATGGGAGTACTGATCCTGGCGCTGCTGGTGATCACCTACGTGCCCTGGCTGAGCCTGTTCCTGGTTTCCCAACTGTTCTGATACACTCCACAGCATGACACTGAACGAACTCAAATACATTGTCGCCGTTGCCCGGGCAAGGCATTTCGGCAAGGCGGCGGAAGCCTGTTTCATCAGTCAGCCTACCCTGAGCGTGGCAGTGCGAAAGCTCGAAAACGAACTGGGTGTGGAGCTGTTCGAGAGGCGCCAGGGTGAAGTCACGGTAACGCCTGTCGGTGAACAGGTGGTTGCACAGGCCCAGCGTGTGCTGGAGGAGGCCGGGGTGATCAGGGAGATCGTCGAACATGGCCGGGATCAGCTTGCGGCGCCCCTGCGCCTCGGCGCCATCTACACCATCGGCCCCTATCTGTTTCCTCATCTGATCACTGAACTGGCGGAGCGCGCGCCTCAGATGCCGCTCATCATCGAAGAGAACTACACCCACGTGCTCTCTGAAAAACTCAAGCAGGGAGAGGTTGACGCCATTCTGATCTCCCTGCCGTTCGAGGAGCACGGCATACTCACACTGCCTCTGTACGAAGAGTCTTTCGTGGCGCTGATTCCGAGCTCTCATCCCCTGAATGCCAAGGAGCGGCTCAGCATGGAAGACATCAGCAGGGAAAAGGTGCTTCTGCTGGGATCGGGGCATTGCTTTCGGGACCAGGTGCTGGAGGTCTGCCCGGACTGCATAAGAAAGCGCAACATGGCAGAAGGCACTACGGTAGCGGATCTGGAAAGCAGCTCTCTCGAAACCATCCGCTACATGGTTGCCAGCGGCATGGGTGTCACCATATTGCCCTGCTCGGCAGCAGGGGCCGATCGCTTCTCAGAACGCCTGGTGAGTATCAAGCGTTTCGAGGATGTCAGCCCGAGCCGTATCGTAGCGCTGGCATGGCGCAAAAGCTTTCCCCGTCCCCAGGCAATCGATGTTCTTCGTGAAGCTGTCCTGGCAAGTAAATTGAGTTGTATCAAGCGCTTGGAAACATAACCAAGAATCAGTCTTATTTATAGCCAAATCCTATTGGCTGTATTGCAACAAACAATTTCAATTATCTCCGGTCTTTCAACTATAGTTCATTTCGAGGATGGCTAGACCATTCCGAAATGTACGGGCAGCATCCGATAGAGATCTCCGGATGCACACACCTTTATGTTTCCTACTTAACCAAAAAGGAGAGAACAGACATGTCACTGAAAGGTTCAAAAACTGAACAGCACCTGAAAGACGCCTTCGCCGGCGAATCCCAGGCCAACCGCCGCTATCTGTATTTTGCCGCCAAAGCAGACGTCGAAGGTTACAACGACGTGGCTGCCGTATTCCGTTCCACCGCGGAAGGCGAAACCGGTCATGCGCACGGACACCTGGAATATCTGGAAGAAGTGGGCGATCCGGCTACTGGCCTGCCCATCGGCGGCACTTCCGACAACCTCAAGGCAGCTATTGCCGGTGAGACTCACGAGTACACCGATATGTATCCCGGCATGGCGAAGGATGCCCGTGATGAAGGTTTCGATGAAATTGCCGACTGGTTCGAGACCCTGGCCAAGGCCGAGCGTTCTCACGCCAACCGCTTCCAGAAAGCCCTGGATGCGCTGGACAGCTGAGTGAAGTAGTTCGACGGGCCGGGATCTCCCGGCCCGGTTTGAAGGAGGAGACAGAAACATGAGCAATCGACGCGAAGGCAGTCTGGAAGCGCCCACAAGGCATGCGCTGGACTGGCAGAACCCGGATTTCTACAACGAAGAAAAACTGCTGACGGAAATGGAACGGGTGTTCGATATCTGTCATGGATGCCGGCGTTGCGTCAGCCTCTGTCATGCCTTTCCCACCCTGTTCGATCTGGTGGATGAGTCCGACACCATGGAAATGGACGGTGTGGACAAGAAAGATTACTGGAAGGTCGTGGATCACTGTTATCTGTGTGATCTGTGCTTCCTGACCAAATGCCCCTATGTACCGCCCCACGAGTGGAACCTGGATTTTCCACACCTCATGCTGCAGGCCAAGGCGGTGCATTTCAAGAATCACGGTGCAAAGATCCGGGACAGGATCCTGTCTGCTACCGATACGGTGCCCAGGCTGGCAGGCATTCCCATCGTCGCCGGTGTGGTCAATACCATGAACGCCAACCGGGGTTTCCGCAAACTGCTGGAAAAAACCCTGGGAGTGGATCACGATGCCGTGATCCCAAAATATACCAGCAAACCCCTGCGCAAGCGTATCAGCCCCAAATCTGATGTCCAGGGAGAGACTGCAGGCCGTACAACGGGCAAGGTCGCTCTGTTCGCCACCTGTTACGGCAACAACAACCAGCCGGATATGGGCGAAGACCTGCTGGCCGTGTTCGAGCACAATGGCATCCCTGTGACCCTTGCCGAGAAAGAGCGCTGCTGTGGCATGCCAAAGCTGGAGCTGGGCGATCTGCAGGCAGTGGCCGAGGCCAAGGAAGTGAACATCCCGGCACTGGTGAAGATGATCGATGCAGGCTGGGATATCGTGGCGCCCATACCGTCCTGCGTGCTCATGTTCAAGCAGGAACTGCCACTGATGTTTCCCGATGACGAAGATGTACTGAAGGTGCGCGATCACATTTTCGACCCTTTCGAGTACCTGATGCTGAGACACAGGGAAGGCAAGCTGAACACCGATTTCAGGCATCCCCTGGGCAAGGTGGCCTACCACGTGGCCTGCCACCAGCGCGTGCAGCGTATTGGCATGAAGACCCGGGAACTGCTGCAGCTGGTGCCGGATACCCAAGTGCAGGCCATCGAACGCTGTTCCGGTCACGACGGCACCTATGCGGTGAAGAAGGAGTTCCATGCCATTTCCATGAAACTGGTGCGTCCGGTGGCCAACAAAGTGAAGCAGTTCGAGCCGGATCACCTGACCAGTGACTGCATCATGGCGGGGCATCATATTGCTCATGCGCTGGATGACGGTCACAAGGCAGAACATCCGCTGGCTCTGTTGCGCAAGGCTTACGGCATCTGAGTCCCGTCGGGCTGAAGCCCGACCTGCCAGACCATAGGTTGGCCTTCAGCCCAACAACCCCGGCCCGGCCCATCCGGTATGTATCGGATCGTAGGTTGGGCTTCAGCCCAACACCCCGGCCCGGCTAGTCAGGCATGTATTGCAATGCAGGTTGGGCTTCAGCCCAACACCAGCAGCAGGAGTAGAGAAATGAACAAACTGAAACGCGAAGATCTCATGAGCCTGGAAGAATATGACCAGGCCCGCCCCGAATTTCGCCAGAAGGTCATGGCGCACAAGAAGAACCGACTGGTGCGGCTGAATGAAAATGCCGCGCTGTATTTCGAGGATCAGCTTACCATGCAGTATCAGGTTCAGGAAATGCTGCGTATCGAGAAGATTTTTAACGCACAGGGCATTCAGGAAGAGCTGGATACCTACAATCCCCTGATTCCCGATGGCAGCAACTGGAAGGTCACTTTCATGCTCGAATACCCTGATGTGGAAGAGCGCAAGAAAATGCTGGCGCGTCTCACCGGCATCGAGGAAAAAGTCTGGGTGCGTGTGGACGATCTGGAAAAGGTGTATCCCATCGCCAATGAAGACCTGGAACGTACGACTGAAGAAAAGACTTCCAGCGTGCATTTCATGCGTTTTGAACTGACGGATGAGATGATCGTTGCTGCGAAGCAGGGAGCGCCTGTCAGCATGGGTATCGATCATGACGAGTTCACCGTGGAGGTTTCGCCTGTGGCAGTGGAAACCGCGGCTTCGCTGGTGAATGATTTGCGCTAAAGCGTCTGTCCGGGGAGAGCTTTCCGGTGTTCTGCGATCGCGCAGGGCCTTTGCAGGTGCTGTAAAATGCCAGCAATGCATGTACACCGACTTCCCGATTGCACGGACGTTCCCCGTCTCTACCGGAAACTGCGCCATTTTCCCTGGGCGTTCTGGCTGGACAGCGGTGGCGGCGAGCATCTGGAATATGGGGGGCGTTATCATATCCTCGTAGCCGACCCGCGTGTCCGCATCATCAGTGAAAACGCGCTGACCACACTTCAGTACCGTGACGGCAGGACAGAAACTACCCGGGAGCCGGTGACCGATGTCATTCGGCGAGTATTGCAAGCCGGAAAGGAACACGGCAGTGAACTGCCTTTTTCCGGCGGTGCCGTCGGTTACTTTTCCTACGATTTCGGCCAGCGCCTCGAAGGGCTGCCTGTACAACAGGGTGGAATTCCGGAAGCGGCCATTGGCATATTCGACTGGGCCATCGTCGTGGATCAGTACCAGCACAGTTGCTGGCTGGCGGGCAAGGCCGCTGCCATGCCTCCCGAACTTCCCGCGCTGCTGAGCGCACCTGATGACGGGGTGGCCCTTGAATCCGGTGGCATGATCGCGGGTGCGCCGAAACACGAAACCACGCGGCAGCAGTATGACCGGGCATTCGAACGCATTCAGCATTACCTGCGTGAAGGTGATTGCTATCAGGTCAACTATGCGCAGCGATTCAGCGGCTCTTTCAAGGGTGACAGCTGGCCTTTGTATCTGGCCATGCGTGGCGCCAACCCGTCACCCTACGGTGCCTACCTGCCTTTTCCTTTCGGCGACATCCTCAGCTCCTCGCCGGAACAGTTTCTGTCGTTGGAGAACGGGCGGGTGACGACCCGCCCCATCAAGGGCACGCGGCCCCGCAGTGCCGATGAGCAGTATGATCTGCAACTGGTGGAGGCGCTGGAAAACAGCGAAAAGGACCGGGCGGAAAATCTCATGATCGTGGATCTGCTGCGCAACGACCTGGGCAGGGTATGTGTACCCGGCAGCATCGAGGTGCCCGAGCTGTTCAGGGTAGAGTCCTATCCGACGGTGCATCACCTGGTAAGTACGGTAACCGGCGAGCTGGCCAGGGGAGAAGATGCCCTGAGCCTGCTGGCAGCCTGTTTTCCCGGTGGTTCCATCACGGGTGCGCCCAAGCACCGTGCCATGGAAATCATTCAGGAGCTGGAAGCGTATCCGCGACAGATCTATTGTGGCAGTATTGTCAGGATCGGTTTTGACGGCAACATGGACAGCAATATCGCCATCCGTACCCTGCAGATCGATAGCGGCAAAGTGAGCTATCATGCCGGCGGTGGCATCGTGGCGGATTCGAAACCCGATGAGGAATATCAGGAGAGCCTCGACAAGGCAGCTGCCTTTTTCCGGCTTTTCTCCGCACAACCAGGCGAACTTTGACAAGCAGATGACAAGAGACAAGCACAACTGGAAAGAAGCATTGCCTGTTTACGGCCCCCTGGTGCTGCTGGTGCTGGTGGGTTTCGTCTGGGCCTTCCAGTACATCAAGCCTGCACCGCCGGACCACATCGTCATTGCCAGTGGCGAGAAAGGTGGCGCCTACCATGCGTTTGCACTGCGCTATCAGAAACTGCTGAAGGATCAGGGAATCGATCTGCAAATCATCAGTACCCGCGGATCGGTGGAGAACCTGGCATTGCTGAGCCAGGGCAAGGTGGATATGGCCTTCGTACAGGGGGGAGTGCAGGCGAACAAACCCGCCATCGGGCTACAGGGTCTGGGCAGCCTCTACTATGAACCTCTGTGGCTGTTCCACAAGGCCGGTACGCGGCTCCAGCGCATGCCTGACCTGCAGGGACACAAAGTGGCCATCGGTCCGCAAGGTTCCGGTACCCAGGCGCTGGTCAGACTCCTCATGGAGGAAAATGCGCTGAAGATACCTTCCGTCGAGATGTTGGCCTGGGATTCAGCCAAAGCAGCAAAGGCCCTGAAGGCTGGTCAGATCGATGCCGCTTTTTTTGTGGCATCGCCCCGCAGTCCCCTGGTGACCGGTCTGCTGCATGATTCTTCTGTCCGGCTGGCAAGCTTCGAGCGGGCCGATGCCTATGCGCGCCGCCATGATTTTCTCACCGTGCTGACTCTGCCGGAAGGGGCGGAGGACCTGGCCGTGAACATCCCGCCCGAAGAGATCAAGCTGCTGGCGACTACCAGCGATCTGGTGGTGCAGGAGGATCTGCATCCGGGGCTGGTCAGCCTCATGATGCAGGTGATCGACAAGGTGCACCGGCCGGCCGGCTGGTTCAGCGAAGAAGGGGAGTTTCCCAACTACAGGCATATGAGCTTTCCGCTGAATGAACAGGCGGAACGCTTCTACCGCAACGGGCCGCCCTTCCTGCAGCGTTATCTGCCGTTCTGGGCTGCCTCTCTGCTCGATCGCATGAAGATCATGATTCTGCCGCTTCTGGGCCTGTTGCTGCCACTGTTCAAGGTCGTGCCGCCCCTGTACCGCTGGCGCATGCGTGCACGCATCTATCGCTGGTATGAACAGCTCGAAGAAGTGGACAAGGAATCCGCCAGGCAACAGAAGAAGAGCCGGGCGCATTTGCTGAAAAAACTGGATGATCTGGAAAAGGAGGTGCGGGGTGTCAAGGTGCCTTTGTCCTTTTCCTATCAACTCTACCATCTGCGTCTGCATATCGACTTCGTGCGTGGCAGGCTGCTACGGGATGCCATCGACTCATGAAACTGCCGGACAACAAGACAAAGATCGTTGCAACCATCGGCCCCGCGTCTGCGGCGCCGGAGAGGATGGAGGCGCTGCTGCTGGCCGGCATGAATGTGGCCCGGCTGAATTTTTCCCACGGTGATTTTTCGACGCACGGGCGTAACATAAAGGCGCTGCGGGCGGCTGCAGAACGCACAGGGCGTCGCCTGGCCATCATGGCCGATCTGCCCGGCCCCAAGATACGCGTCGGGGAAATGCTGGATACAGTCCATCTGGTGCGTGGTGATGAAATCATCCTGACCACGGATACGGTGATGGGTGACCGCCACCGCGTATCGGTGAGTCTGCCGCAATTGCCTTCGATCGTGAAACCCGGGGTGCATCTCTATCTCAACGATGGCCTCATTTCCCTGGAAGTGATCAAGGTGGATGGCAACGATGTGCTTTGCCAGGTTCAGGCGGGTGGGGAGCTGTCATCCCGCAAGGGTCTGAACCTGCCTGGCATCGATCTGGGTTTCAGCGCCTTCACGCCCCATGACAGGAATTGCCTGGAATATGCCCTGACCCAGGGCGTGGATGCCGTCAGCCAGTCGTTCGTCTCGTCCGCTTCCGATATACAGGATCTGCGTGCTGCCATGGAGCAAATGGGCAGGCAGGCCTTTGTGGTTTCCAAGATCGAGCGCAAGGGTGCCCTGGATGCGCTGGATGAAATTCTGCAGGTATCTGACGGGATCATGATTGCCCGGGGTGATCTGGGCGTGGAGATTCCCATATCCGGTATTGCGATGGTACAGAAAGAGCTGATGCGCAAGGCCAACGAGGTGGGTAAGCCTGTTATCACCGCCACCCAGATGCTCGAGTCCATGACGGAAAGCCGCCTGCCCACCCGGGCCGAAGCGACGGACGTGGCCAATGCCATCATTGATGGTACCGATGCGGTCATGCTGTCGGCGGAATCCGCTGTGGGCCGCTATCCGGTGGAATCGGTGAAGATGCTGGCCCGGATCGCCAGGGACACCGAGGCGGAAACGCCGGCGCCCACGCCTGAAGAACGCAGCCGTCTGTTCGAGGAGACCAGCGCTGTGGATCTGATCGCCGAATGCGTGCAACAGGTCGTCTTTGCCATGAAACAGCCGGAAGTGGTGGTGCCGACCCGTTCGGGAGCAACGGCAAGAAATATCGCCCGTTACCGTCTGCCGGTGTGGATAACCGCCTTCAGCAGCCAGCACGCCACCTGCCAGAATCTGCAGTTTTCACGGGGAGTATTTCCGGTAAAAGTGGATCAGGAACACGAGGACTGGACGCCTTTCTGCCGAGCCTGGTTACGGGAGCAGGGCTACCGCAGCGGTGCGGCGGTACTGACCCAGGGGCCTTCGCCGGAACATCCCGACGCCACCTATCGCATGGAGATCGCCGCCCTTGATTGAATCACCGGCGGAATAGCATAGCCGCATTCCGCCGGTGGGAAGGTCAGGGAATGGGCCTGAGGGTCAGTTCGTCTTCGGCAGCATTCACGAAACCGTACTTGGCATAGATACCCTGGGCGGGTGCGGAAGCCAGGTAAGCGAGAAAGGTTTCAGCATTTTTCCGGTTGCGCCCGTCTTTCAGGGTGCCGATGGCATAGCCCACCTTGTCCTGCTGGTTGTAGGGTGCAGGTATAGGCACGCCGTCGATGTTGCGTCCGGTGGCCCTGGCATGGGTGATCTCCGTGGTCCAGACAATGCCCACATCGGCCTTTCCTTCCTCGATACGCTGGGGAGTTTCCCGGTGGTGGCGCTGGGTGAACCAGGTCTTGCCCGGAACCGCCCAGCAGCTTTTGCATTCGGCATTGCCGGTGACCTGCTCGTACAGTCCGAGGTCACGCAGCATCCGGCTGCCGTAGAACTTGAAGATCCCTTCGGTAAGGGGGTTGGGGTGGGACTGAACGAGATCGTCCCGCGCCAGATCTTCAGGGCCTTTGATGCCTTTTGGGTTGCCTTTGGCCACCATCAATTCCAGCTTGTTGTGGGTGTAGA
>DRLF01000107.1 GCA_011051425.1 Thiolapillus brandeum
AGGGACTTGTGGCATACTTTTTCGAATTCCTTGGCAGTGAACGGTTGAATATTGATCTCCTTCACATAAGATGTCGCCTGTGTTGGACCTTGGAGGATGGTGACCTGATTGTGGCCTGCGACCTGGTAAGAGAGCCAGGAAACAGCCCTACCCTGTGGGCAGCTCATGGAGATTCTGGCGGGCACGTTAAGGTTGCCATGCAGAGTAGCCAGCACATGGTGCCCAATCTCATTACCGTTGACGACGTAAATGTCATGCTTCATCGGGACCTTGGCTTTGGCTCCTCCGAGCTGGCGCAATTCTGGCAGATGCACTTTTCCGTTGGGGAGCGTGATGCTCTTCATACCGGGAGATGTCGTGCGCGGTGTCGATGGCTGGTTCGCAGTATGACGGGGAACGGCCTGCACACCAAGAGGCACGACGGCCTGATCCACCACAACCGAGGTTCTTATGCTAGCGGTTTCCTTGTTTATCGTTTCTCGGGTAACCAGCTGAGATGAAGTTGCATCCGCAGCGGCTGTCCAGGCCGAAATAGCCAGGGTTACGGAAACCCCTACAATGCTCGGCTTACAAAGGCGGTTCACATACTTTCCTGGGTTTGCAAATCTCCTCTTCATTATGGACTCCTTTGGCGCTTCCAGAGAAACCGGTCCGTCCGGCTCCTTCTATTTATGCGTCGCGCGAAGAGCCCAGATGGTTCAATGATTCTGCGCCGGGACCTGTGGGGTGCTCCCTCCGGGCGGGCCTCTGGCCGGCCATCCGCTTGCGTTGCGGCGGCTTGACCGGGGATGGCCCTGCCGACGCCACCGCGCCTTGTGGACTGACCGGGCTGATGCCCGCTGAACGAGGCTTTGTGATCGTTTGGCTGAGTATGCTCTACCCGAGCGTGAACCCTAACTCACGCGGAAACCGGCCGGGTTGCCGTTCCTGTTTGATTACCCGTTTCAGGGCCTGCATTGCTCTTCCCTCAGAATAACGAACCTACAGCATTGAGGAACCTATCCGGTAACCCATGGCCAAGTAGCCACGTTGGCGCTTGTCCCACATGCGGCTGAGTTGCGGGTGGTCCATTTCCACATAGTCATAGATTCGCACGTCCAGCTTGTCGGCATGCGCCCGGTGCAGGCGGCCGGCATACTGCTGCAGCGTACCCTTCCACGAGATCGGCATGGCGAGCACCAGAGTATCGAGAGGCGGGTGATCGAACCCTTCGCCGATCAGTCGGCCAGTGGCGAGCAGAACCCGTGGCGTGGACGCCTCCAGCGCTTCCAGCTCGGTATATACCGCCATCCGCTGTTTCTTCGGTAAACGTCCGTGCAGGACGAAACAACGTTCGATTTCATCGCCCAGCATCTCGCGCAACAGCGGCAGATGGTTCGCCCGCTCGGTAAGCACCAGCACCTTGCGGCCTGCCTGGTACGCGGCCAGGATGTCGTCAGCAATGCGCCGGTTACGTTCGGCATCGTTCACGAGAATGCGGAATACTTCCTGAATCGTCGCATCCGCCGGGATACCCGGGACGGACAGATAGCGGGACCAGACTTCCAGCTTCGCCGGAGCTGTTTCGGGGCTGGCGGCGGTATGGCGAACCGGCCCGCACTGCATGAAAATGATCGGGTGATGGCCATCACGCCGCATGGGGGTCGCGGTCAGGCCCACGACATAGCGAGCCCTGACCTGCTTGAGAATGGCCTCGAAGGAAAAGGCGGAGAGGTGGTGGCACTCATCCACGATGATCTGGCCGTAGCTGTTGAGCAGCTCCGCCACGCCATCCCAACGTGTCAACGACTGCATAACGGCGATATCGATTTTGCCGCATGGCTTCTTCTTACCGCCGCCGATAAGGCCCAATCCCCCTTCCGGGATGTCCAGAAATGCTCCCAAGCATTCCTGCCATTGGCGCTGCAGCGTGGAGCGATGAACCAGAATCAGCGTGCTCACCTTGCGTCGGCCGATCAGAGCGGCGGCAGTGACTGTCTTGCCGAAAGCGGTCGGTGCGCAAAGAACGCCGATATCGTGCCTGAGCATCTCCCGTACGGCGGCTTTCTGGTCCTTGCGCAAGGTGCCGGTGAATCGGACGGCCAACTTGTGTCCCGGGAAACGTTCATCCTGGATTTCCGCATGGATATCATTATCGGCAAGAAGCTTCAACACCGCATCCAGGCAGCCCCTTGGCAGCCCGATATGCCTGGCGTGGTTCTCGGCGCAACCAATGATACGCGGTTTGTTCCACACCGGCAGGCGCATGGCCTGGGCCTTGTAGAATTCGGGGTTCTGGAAAGCGGCCAGGCGGATGAGCCGATTGGCCAGTGGCTGCGGCAGGTCACCCTTGGCGATGTAGATCTGGTCGGCCAGCACCAAGGTCAGAGACTCCGGTAATGCTCCCGGAATTTTCTCCGGGGGCGGTGCAGGACGACGCCACGGCTTGTCCTCCTCTTCGTCCGTGGAAAAGGCCACATCCAACGGATACCTGCCGCCGCTCGCCCTCAGGATAGCGCCTTCCAGCTTGTCAGCAGAGAGTGGCTGTATCGAGGCCAGAAAAGCCCATTGATCCTGATAGGGCACAAGATGGTCATCCACGAAAACGCTGCGCCCCCGTTCGCGCGGCTGTTTCTGCAAGGGCAACGCGATCAGATTGCCAAACCCGCCCTTGGGCAAGGTATCCTGGTTCGGGAAAAGACGATCATAGCTGCTCAGGGCCAATTGCCGGCTACGGTTGCAAGTGTGGCTGATCAGCGCGGCACCGAGCTGCCTGGCCTCGCGTGCGGGCACCGCTTCGGCGAAAAATATCCAGACATGCGCGCCATTGCCAGATCGTGAGATTTCCAATGCTGACGGGATCGACAGCTCCCTGCAAGATTGCATGAAGGCAAGCACATCCTCCCGCCACGCTCCCTTGTCGAAATCGACGGCCAGAAAACAGCAGCGATCATCAACCAGCAGTGGGTAGACACCAATGGTGTGTTTGCCGATCAAATGTTCGTAGACAACCTGGTCGGTCAGAGGCAGCAGCCGTCTCTGATCACAGTGCCTGCATTTCACCCTTGGTTTGTGGCAGATGCCAGGCTGCCATTCGTTGCCACAGGCCGGCGCATAACCGGATGCACCCTTGGCCGATTCCCAGCGCAGCGGATACACATCTGTGCGTCCCCGGAACAGGCGGCGAAAGAGTGCGATCTTCTCCTCGGATGTCAAGTGAACCGGTCCGGGTCTGCCCACCGAGGGCGCTGGAATGGGCTTGCAAGAGGACGCCTCTTCCCATTCGATACCATGCTGCTTCAGCAGCCCCTTGAGGCGGGCATTCTCCTCGCAGAGCCGCCTCAACGTCTCCGCGTCATCGTCCCAGTCAGGTTTCGGCAAGGCCATACTCCGCCATCAGATCCCCATATCATCCGCAACACCCCAATCCCGGTGATGTGCATCTCGCCATACTGCCGACAGGCGTCCCGCCAGGGTAGCCTGCTGTTTGAGGTCCAGAATGCGTATTCCGGCGAAGGTGAACACCTGATTTCACAATGCTTCACGGACGGAGTGTGGTTTTAACCCAGCTGTTCACCTTCCGTCAACCGACCGAGTATTTTGCGCATGGACTCACCCTTGAGCGGGAGTCGACTGGCGCACACCATGGCCCACCGGCTTGGGTCTTTCTGGAGCGCCAGGGCCTGCTGGAACGGGATATGGGGAACAGCTATCTGGCCCCGGATGCGGTGGACGACGATCCGATGACGCTACTGCTGGAGCACTGGATCACTCACCGCATTGCGGTCGGCCCGCAGGCGGGGCGCAAGGTGTTCACCCAGCAGACGCGGCCCGCCTGCGAGCCGGAGGATCAATTCGGTGATACCGTGGGCAAGGTGGCCGGCTTCAGCCTGTATGCCGGGGTGGCAGCCAAGGCCCAGGAGCGCAGCAAACGCGAACGGCTGTGCCGTTATATCTCAAGACCGGTGGTCTCCGAGAAACGGCTGTCGCTCACCAGGAATGGCAACATCTGCTACCGGCTCAAAACGCCCTATCGGGATGGCACCACCCCTGTAATCTACCCACTCGATTTGGGGAAGAGCCACTTTTCTTTGCCATTACTGCAAAATCTCTATCTTGTTCACATAACGGTTGGCGTGAGCAACGGAGGGACGCGCCAGCGTCCCCGACGTCAGCTCGACGCCATGGTTATGCCGCTTTTATTACGGCTTCTTCTACATTCTTTGGAAGGGTTACAGGTATGAAGTATTCTTCTGGATACAGGTAATCTTCACCAGATTCATCGATCACCCGAATCTGGTTGTTCTTCGCTGCTTCTGTATC
>DRLF01000108.1 GCA_011051425.1 Thiolapillus brandeum
GTTTACCGCCGGCATGGGTGCATTTGTCTATGGCAAAAACAACATGCTGGATCTGCCCGTCGCCATTTGGGTCGCCCTGCCCTCACTGATCATTGCATCACTGGCCGCCGGATGGTCAGAAAACTGGCCCGCCGGGAGACTGAAAACCGGTTTTGGGCTGGTGGTTGTCCTCGGAGGCATGCTTGTCATGTTCCGGGACGAAGCGGGTATTGCACTGACCGTGAGTGCGCAATGGGAGATCCCCTATCTGCTGCTGGTGGGACTGCTGGAAGGGCTGATCGCCGGGGTGATCGGTATCAGTGGTGGTCCAATTCTTGCGCCACTTTTTGTGCTTGGCATGGGAATGCCCCAGCAGCTCGCCCAGGGCTGTTCCCTCGCGGCCAGATTGCCGGCCGTGGCCACAGGCGCCTGGGAAAACTGGCACCTGGGAAACATACAGCCGGGATTGATTCCCGGGCTGGCACTGGGTGGCGTGGCAGGCGCCTGGCTCGGGAGCAGAACCGCGCTTTGGTTGCCCGAGCACAGCCTGAGAATCCTGTTCGCCATTTTCCTGATTCTTCTCGGGGGACATTACCTGCTCCAGGGTTTGTTCCCCCGGCAACCCGCAGGCCAGAAATAAAGGGTTATGGATCAACAGACACTGGTTCAGTTTCTTCAGCAACTTCAGTTTGGCCCCTGGGCGGCTTCCGGCGTCATCGTGCTTTTTTTCCTCGAATCAGCACCGATTACAGGACCTTTCCTGCCAGGCATATTTCTCACTGTTGCCCTGGGTTCCCTCAGCGGTACCAGCTACATGAGTTTTACGGATTGTGTCATCTACGCCAGTATCGGCGCCCTGTTGGGCGACAGCGCAGGATACTGGGTGGGCTACCTGGAGAGAACAGCTTCCTTTGCACACAAGAGCACCCGGTCACATCAGAAAAGGCATCAGCACATACTGCAACTGCTTCGCCGATACGGCAGTCTTGCGGTCTTTTTCGGACGCTTCACCTGGTTTGCCCACCCACTCGTCCCCGTCGCTGCGGGGATCAGCCATGTCAAACCCTCGTCATATTACCTGGCTGACATTCCTGCCGTTCTCATCTGGGTATCAATCTATGCCGGTCTCGGACATTGGGCTATCGGCGCAGCCAGGAAATCGACCGTGGAATTCATAGTGGCAGTCAGCATCCTGATATTTCTGGGACTGGTCCTGTGGTTCTACAGGCATGTCAAACAGACGCGGCAATAGCACGGCTGTCATTCAAAAAAGCAGAAAACCTGCCCGTAACAGTCAATTGACAACCCGGGTGCAAACAGACTTCAGTTTTTTGCCCGTTTTTCCTTCCTTCCTTTCCAACGGGGTAAGCAACCCCGGAGGTGGCCCGGTCATTTAAGAAATGGGCCAATGTTGCGATATATAACCATGAGCCGAATTCACACAACTGGATTTTCCTGTTCACTCCACCCAGGGAGCGCCGATGCACAGCTCTGATGTTTTCAAGCCAGTCTGCAATCTGGAGGAGTTTCCCGAAAAAAGTGCCGGTTCTTTGACGGTACGCCCCAACTGGCGACTGTTTATTGTCGGATTGCGACCAAACAGGCCGGTAACGGCCCCTCCTGCATTCACGGATAAGCGCTCCACCGATAACGTGCGTCAAAAGATTATCGCGCACGAAGCGCTTTTTCAGGCTGTGAACAGAGTCAAAATTTTTAAATTTGATTGGCATGCTCTTTTCCACATTCCTGGCATGACAATTGCTTTATTTTATATAAAGGTTTGCGCTCCGGTCAGGATTCATGTGCCTCGGAGCGTGGCCGCTGGTCAATCGCTGTCAACAGCATTGATCTGACCGGGGCAACTGGAAAGCCTGTTTTTCACTTGCCGGTACTGAACATGGCCAGGGATCTCATTTCAGAGATTCCCGGCCTGGGTTGAAAGTTCCGAAAGGATGTTCACGACAAACTGACGTGAATTGCAAATACAGCATTTGCTGTATTTATTAATTGCTAACAATAGCCGAGTCGTACCCATGAACAATGAAATACTGACCACCCTCATGCGCAACAGCGGAAAGGCCCAGCTGTTTGTCCTGCTAAGCACGTTCCTGACAGGATCTGTTTCTTTCGCGGATGAACCGGTAGAAAATTTCATGGATTTGCCATTGGCGGACCTGCTTTCCATGGAAGTTACGTCCGTATCCAAAAAGAAGCAGCGCCTGGACGAAACGGCTGCTGCTGTTTTCGTGATCACCCAGGAAGATATTCTCCGCTCCGGTGTCACTTCCATCCCGGAGGCGCTTCGTCTGGCGCCGGGGCTGCAGGTGGCCCGTATCGATGCCAACAAATGGGCAATCAGCAGCCGTGGTTTCAACAGTCAGTTTGCCAACAAGCTGTTGGTAATGATCGATGGCCGTACTGTATATACACCCTCTTTTTCCGGCGTTTACTGGGATGCGCAGGATACGCTGCTCGAGGATATCGATCGGATCGAGGTGATTCGCGGTCCGGGCGCCACCGTTTGGGGTGCCAATGCGGTGAACGGGGTCATCAACATCATTACCCGTGAAGCCGCCCAAACGGAAGGTGGCTTTCTTTCCCTGGCGACAGGCAACCAGGAGAAAGCCCTTGCCGGTTTCAGATATGGCACCCGGATTGGAGATCAGGGCGCTGCGCGTTTCTATGTCAAATATGCCGATCATGATGCTTCGTGGGCGCCCTCAATAAATAGTGAGGGAGAAGACGGGTGGCAAAGCCTGCGCGCTGGCTTCCGCGCGGATGGCCAACTCTCACAGCAGGATCTCTGGACAGTTCAGGGCGATATCTATGATACAGACGGAGCTCAGCTCGTCACGGAATGGAAGGACCCTTCTGTTCCTGAAAATGCCGTCTACGCGCCTTTTTATGCGCTTCCCGGTGTAAAAGACTCCGTAGAATCCTCCGGGTGGAATCTGATGGCGCGCTGGGAACACAGTACTTCCGCCGATTCAAATACACAGCTGCAAGTCTATCTCGATCACACTGACAGGTCTGAAATAATCATCGGCCAGGCCCACGACACACTGGATATCGATTTCCAGCACCAGTTCAGCCCGTTGCCGGCCCATGACCTCATATGGGGACTGGGGTATCGCCGTATCAGGGATGATTTTGACAACACCTTTCTCGGCAACATGATACCCGA
>DRLF01000109.1 GCA_011051425.1 Thiolapillus brandeum
ATTTCAGCTTCCCCTGTGATTGATCGATGATCGGACGATCCACTCGTCTCACTAACATATATTCCAGCATGGTGGCATTGGTCACCAGGATGGGCGGTGGATCAGCCCGCAATACATCCCGCCCCTTGACCTCGCTACGGAACTCCTGCTGCCTCTGTGGGGGAGCATGTTCCTGCGTATCCCGGTTGTAGAGACACCAGCGCAAGGTACCACCGAAAGGTTCGGTCCAAGCTGCCAGGCGATCCTTCTGGCTCTTGATGAGGGCATTGAGAGGATATAAAAACAAGGCCTGCACACCCGTGAGCCTTCGTTTCCCTCCATCGGAAGCCCTCGCCAGATCATCGAGGATGGGAATAAGAAAGCACTCTGTCTTGCCTGAGCCCGTTCCGCTGCTTACCAGTACCGAACGTGGCGGCTTACCTTCGATCAGGGCCCGCCAAGCCTCAAGCTGGTGTCTGTAGGGCCTGCGGTTCAGGGGAAAAGCATATTCCTCCTCGAGTGCGCGCGGTGGCGAGGCAAGCGCCTGGACCAGCGATGGATGCAGCAGGTCCCCGGAGAGGCCTGCCATATCCACATCGGCTTCCTTCCATCCGAAAGTAGCTTCGAACACGGGGTCAGCGAGAAGACTCCCCGGCTTACCAGGAAAGCGCTGGTAAATATCCTGCAGGTACTCCCTCAAAGCCTCGTTGCGGACTCCCTGAAGCCCCAGGATAGCCCGTGTGGCACTGCGCTGCAGATGTTGAATGATTTCTCCATAACGCATGCTCATTTTTTGTCCCCTGGCAATACGCTGGCAAGACCTTGACAGATCATCAGGGCAAAACTGTGATCAAACCATTCCTGGTCGAAGGCCCGCAAGCGCCGCAACTCCAGGACCAGGGAGCGTGGACATTCCTCTTCCTGAAGAAAGTACATAGCGGCCACGAAGGGGGCGCAGAACACATCGCGCCGGTATCCACAGTCGCCAAATCTCAGATCCTCTCGCAAGGATTGTGCTTGCTCCCTCACCCTCACACCGTTGGGCCACTTTATTCCTGGTTCGATTCGCTCCATGAGTTCCCGCCTCATTTCCTCCACGAGCAGGGGCACCTGGCACAGCAAGCCTTGGGGATTGCTACGCACGATTTTCCACTCGGGAGTCCTGGGCTCCATACCTGGAAAGACGGACTCTTGGATCCAGTCACACAGCACCTGTAACCAATGGGCCTGTGCCCCAAGCCGCTCAATCGTATCTAAAAATACTTTCTCAACGATCTGTTTTCTATCTTCCAGGTCGGCAAGGGAATCAGCGAGAGAATAGAAATATCTCTGCGCAACCAGCTGCCACTTGGCGGCAGGTATTAGCCACCAGGCAAAGGGCATCTCGCGTTCTAGCTTCCAGGCCTGCTCGAGGTCGTCTTGATCTATGGATCGCATGAGAAGGTGTACCAGTGATTCGGGATGCCTGACCATGGCATTCATGATCTCGAGGGTATGGGCGGGATGCTCCTTCGTCAGCCGCAGATAGCTCTTTATGCCATCCCAATCAGGGTGGTGCATATCTTCGCAGAGGCACCTGATAAGATCATCCATAAGCTGCACGCGGGATTCCACATCCGGCTCACACACGGCATTCGCAAGCCCCACTTCCCCACTATGGACTTCAGGTCTGGCTTCGTCTTCTCGGTTGATGGTCCACAATAGGGGCCTGAACCGCGTCCAGCCCGCGTCTCGCCCTATGACCCACCAGGGGCCGGACTCCAGATCATCCGGAATAGCCCAGGCCGTACCGGCAAATTCTTCCAAAGCACTCAGCTTTCTTGGCTCTTCATCGGGCCGCCAGAGTGGCAGCATCTCCACCGTGACCCTGTCCTGCCAACCCTCACCCAGTTTACGGAGCGCCTCTCCGGGAAGACGTACGCAATTATTCTCGCGGTCAGGCTCCAGCATCATGTCATAGCGTGCCACCTGGATTCGGTGCAGATCACGCCTAGCCTCGCCGTAGAGTACAAGCCTGGCCCTCACATCCGTATCTGCAGCCATGGCCATGAGTTCACCTACTGGTTCCTGGATCGGATGCAGGATAGCCTCATGCACGCCATCCCCCCTCTTTTTCAGGGAGTGCCTGAGCCACAGAAGCTTGCGCAAATCAGGATCGAGGCCACCCGTCGCTGTAACATCTACCTCGATGTAGTAACGTCCAGGATCCGGCCCTCGCGCCTCGGCACGATAAGCACCCAGCCTGTCTAGGGCAATCAGCGCTTCGCGCGGCAAGGGAAGTCCTCCATAGGTAAACGCGCCTCCAACCCGGGGTACAGGCAGGCACAACGTCAATGGTGAACGGTCAGGCCACGCAAGAGTCACTTCCACCTGGACAAGATCATTCGGAACCTCGTCGCTCAGCACAAGGCGGGCACAATCTCCCTGGCGCTCTATATTCAAGTATTCAGATGCTTGCGTAGCAAGCTCTGCACCCTGGAGACCGGCAATCTCCACGAATCCCGGCTGGCTACGCGTGCCTACCTTGATCCGCACCCGGCAATCCTTAGGGACCACTTCGACTCTGCGCCGGAACAGAATACTGCCATCCTCAGGATCCAGACTTCGGAGCCAAATCTGCCCCAGGCAAGCAGCAGTGTCCCTGCACCAGTTTCGCTGAGCATCTGCAACTGGCATCCACTCCATGGTGGCTTGAGGATCCAGGCGCACCTGCCCCTGCTCATCTACATGCTCAACGCGAGGCATGCCCAGATAAACAGGGCCATTGAGAATGCCAGCAAGCTGCCTGCCACTTATCCGGTATCCCCCACCACGCTCTACTTGCGCATTGCATCGAATCCGGTACACGTCTCCCATGGCGCCGGTTACAGCCGCGCCACCCTGTATCCGGTACAGGCGGCGCCCTGTCCGTTCCATGATGCCAGCCAGCTCGACGCTTGCCGATCCGCCCGTCGTTTCGATCTCATTTCCATCGGCCACTGCCACAAGGACAGATCTCAGGTGTGTGCGCACCGAGCCCACGCCAAGCAACAGCCTCCCACGCCCATCCTCTTGATCGCGAAAGACCCACGGCAAATCGTCTAGGCCCTCGCTACCTGGCACGTGGATCTCAACGTCATGCTCGCCATCAGTGAGCAGTAGACAGCTGGGGCGAGTGGCTAGCCGACCCTCAAAGGATAAGCACCTCCGAACAAGGGACTCGCAACGGTATCCTTCCTCCTCTTCGTGGCGTCTGATATGTGTCAATGCAGCCACGTTATAGGACTGATCTTCTATGGAGAGCATCATACGCAAGCGCCGCGGCGGCTCGGCGGCCCCAAGCCACCGTATAACCTGGTCTTTCTCTATGAATTCAGGCAGAACAAGCCGAGCCTTCAGAATGGGAGTCTGTCCCACACCCAGCAATTGGCGCCGCCAGTGCAACTGTTGAGTAGCGCGGGCTCTGATTTTCTGCGCGTGGCGCACTAACTTGCCCAGCAGCAGCTCTATGGCCTCGTCACCCAATGGCAGGGGCAACACATCCCGCCAACCTGGCCTTGCCTGATCCAGCGTCTCGATGGGGTCATCCACGCCCTGGACAAGTGGTTGCAACTCGTTTATCGCCTGAACTAAGCGAGCACTGAGGTCGAAAATCACATCCTGTCTGAGACTATGAGGCAGGCGATAGATATTTCTCCTAGCCAACAATTCCATCTCAGGAAGAGAGTTTATACGCCGACTTGCGGTAAGCAACTCACGGAAAAAATACGTCAAGCGACTCTCTTGCCTGACAAGCAATTTTCTCGGAATTCCGCCTTCACAGCCTATGGTGAGCAAAAACTGCTTCCGCCCCTTCTTAGAGATCAGCACATCCCGTTTCCACCACGACAGGCCCCGCTCAATCCAATCAGTGATCTTATTTTGCGCAGGCTTGCCCGTCCCCAGCGCGGAAAAAATCAAATCGTAGGCCCAAGGTCCGCCTTCATAGCATCTTTGCCAGGTCTCTGCGGCAAAAAGACAGAATAACTCTGCAAAACGCTTGTAACTCCTGCCTGCATCCAAGCCTTGAAGCATATCCCCCACCAGAGTTGCAAGTGTCTCGTATTCCCTTTCATCGCAACGATAGGCATAAAGCGGGCGCCCGTCAGGGAGCCCGTTGCGGATCCTCTTGATCAGAAATTGGTTCAACCATTCCACTTGGTCCATTATCCCTCCCGGCCTATGGCGCATACATACCGCCCTCCCTAGACCCGTGCCTGCGCAGCGATACGTGCGGCAGCGTGAATACTGTCCTCCAGAGCCTTGCGGCCCGTACCAGTACATGGTACCCATGGCCTGGGTGGATCATAGAGCGCCTCACGTAGGTTTCTCCCAAGCATGGTCCGCATCATGCTCATGAGGACCACAGCGTCCGATCTGGCGGCCTCCCGCTTGAGGCGGTCCATTTACTCACCCCCAGGTGAAAGACAGAGCTATGCTCGAAACTGGTGTACGGGGTGGTGATTGAAGAAGGTGGCGTACCCTGCTGAAATTCGGTTTGTCGAGAACTGAAACAGCAGAGGAGGTACGCCACCATGAGCAAAGATAACGTAGTTGCCTTTCGGTCGCCAGAGGGTGTGGGGGATCCATTGACGGAATTGCTGCGCACGGGCGCCAAGCGTTTGATTCAACAGGCGATTGAAGCGGAGCTGTCCGAGTTGCTGGTGCAATACGAGGATCAGGTGGATGACCGGGGCCGGCGGGTGGTGGTCCGGAATGGCTACCTGCCGGAGC
>DRLF01000110.1 GCA_011051425.1 Thiolapillus brandeum
AGGGGCAGGCAGGCCTCCAGCGTGTCTGCAATTTGTATTTTGGTACGGGTCTCGTGCGATTCCCCGACAATACGGGACCAGTCCTTCTGAAGCTGGGAAGGCAGTTTCAGGTTGTTGAGAAATTCGTGGAGCAGCTCTCCGACCTGTTCCGCATTGGCAGGGCGATTGCCGTTGGCCTGCATCAGAAATCTGTACAGCTTTTCGGAAATGCGCTTGAGATCCGGGAAGCGTGTATTGGTTCGCAACTCATCCTGCAGCGATTCAAGGACCTTGTCCAGCTGCTCATCCCAGCCATTGGCCGCAAAGCTGAGTCTCAACAGGATATCCTGGAAGTATTCCCTGTTTTTTTGCATCAGCTGTTCTGCTTCAGATGCTGTGGCAACAGGAGACAGTTTCACAGGATCCTGTGGCGTGTCATTCCGGTCCGCGGACTTCCTTGGTTTTGACATGGTGTTTACCATTTTCACAATGAATTTCAGTTGTTGGTCATGAAAGGTTTCGTAGCAAGATGGCTTGTTTCCGTCTTGATGAAAGACTCCTTACTGATAGTGTCGGCGCGGAATGTATAAACTTTAGAATTTTGTTTCTGTTGGTTTTTTCGGAATGGACAACTGTCCAGGTTGAACGGTCAGGCAGTTCAGATCATGCCTGACCGAGAAGGCGGGAAGCGTTTGCTGTAGTGGTATGACCTTGGGGGCCGTAGTTGTGGCTATCACCGGAATTTTCAGCGCGCAGCAGGTTCAGTGCCTGGTGGAGGTGTTGGCTGTCCAGTTTGATAATGGTGCCGTTGAGGCGGTTGCTTTCCTGGCATTGAGTAGTCAGGCTCAGCAACTGCTGCCAAAGATGGAGTAGGGGCTGGGCCTGTACTTCTGTGCTGAGGTAATGGGTGATCTGACTGGGATCATTGTCGATACCAGTGCCTTCCATCAGTCGTGCACGCTCGGTTTCCAGGTGTTTCAGATCACTGACTTGCGTATCCTTTTCTGAAATGAGCTGCAGCAGCAGTTCACTGTCCCGCTCATAGGTCAGAGCAGAGGTTTCCCTGTCGAGAATCTGCTTTAGCTCAGCCATGGCCTTCAGTTCCCGCTCCAGCAGCGAAAACAGGTCACGGTGGAAGTCCAGCTGTCCGGATGGCATGGTCGTGATCAGCTTTTGGGCTTGAGTGCCATATCGAATTCCATGAGCCGTTCCGCGATGCGGGTCGGGTCAATGGAATAGCTGCCATCCATGATGGCCTGTTTAACCTGTTCGACCTTCTTGGTGTCCACAACGGGCTGATTGTCCACCGCAACACCGATCTGTCCCAGGCGAATGGCTGTTTCAGACAGGCTGACCGTGTCACTGACGGATGATTTTCCCGTAGATTTTTGAGCACTTGCCTCTTCGCTGGCCGCCCCCTTTATCAGGGAACTGTTCCCGGATGCGGGCGTTTGATTGCTACCCAAATTGTTGATATCAATAGACATTACAGGTATCTCCTAGTCTGTTTATTTACCTTTGCCAACAAGGGTATCGGCTGCCGGCAAAGAAACTTAAGTCAAATATTTGACGTTGAGGGCCTCTGGAGTGAAAGCATGGAGTGGTTCACAGCTTTCATGTTCCCACCTCGATTTCCCCGGAAGCGTTCACAACGCCTTCGACAACTCTTTTCGAAGAAAGGTTTTTAACGCGAATACGTTCCCCGATGGCGCCGTTTTCCAGGGCTTTTCCCGGCATGACAACACGAATCGCACTGGTTCTGGATACGAGCGTCACCTGTTGCCCCCGCTTGATGAGCTTTGGTGCGGCCACCATTGTCGGCGTAAGAGGGAAGCCGCTGGTGATGTTGCGCTTCAGCTTCATACCAACCAGTTTCACGGGGTCGACATAGTATCCCTGCGGCAGTTTCGCCAGGTTGCGTTTTGCCAGTTTGAGTTGCCTTGCGTTCAGTATGGTGCCACGTGGCAGGGTGTCCGAGGCGACCACGACCTGCTTGTAGATATTTACACTCATCGGGACATAAAGCGTCCACGGCTTGGGCTGGGTGCAGCGTACGCCAACCGTTGTGTTACCCAGGGTTCTGCCTCCGGAGGGCAGGAAGGTTTCCAGTGGCAGCTCACACTTCACCAGGTGGAGCCTGGAATCCAGTTTGCCGGCATGAATCTCAGCAGGCATATCGTTGACTTCGGCCACCTTGATTTCCATGAATTTACTTGCGGCATCAAGAATGGACTGATGACTCTGCACGGCAGCATCACTGGCCTGAACCTGCTGCATCGGCATCAGGATCAGGAGCAGTGCAGTAGGCGCGTAGTGCATTTTTTTCATCAGGGACGGGTATCGCATGTTTCTGACCATCCATTCTCCGGTAACCATGTTTTTGTATTAGCAATATGTATGCCGGATTTGGCATTGGCTGCGTAGATGTAAGGAATTTCCTTTGAATAACAGATGTATGCAACAGAAATACAGGGATGCATCGGGTATTTCCGGGATGAAAAGCCATGTCTATCTGGCTGTTTGTCTGAAATATGCCGATTTGGTGGCTGAATTGTTTTCTGACCCGACAGAAATTTGACGAGTACAGCCTTGCTGCTTTCACAGACCCACCACTTTATATATAGAAAGAAAAACCGTTGCCACCGGCGGCAATCTATTGCCGTTGTCCGGGGTAAGAATGAGTAGGGAAATATATAACATACTGAAAAATATAATAAATATATTATTGGCACGATTCTCGCTTATTTTTTAACAAAATGCTTAAGTTGGAGAAAGACATGCCGATATCGTTCGATTTCGCCCTAGGAATACATGCCAAAGCACTCGATGTGCGTGCACGGCGTACGGAACTGCTGGCTTCCAATATTGCCAACAGTGACACGCCGGATTACAAGGCGAGAGATATCGATTTCCAGGCCGCACTTTCTCAGGCGGACGGCCATTTGAGTGCCGGACTGGCACGCAGCAATGCACGTCATCTGTCACTGTCCAATGACGCCGACAACTTCAATCTGCTTTATCGCGTACCCAATCATGCGTCGCTGGACGGCAATACCGTGGATGGCCAGCTGGAAAAATCTGCATTTGCCGACAATGCCCTGCGTTATCAGGCCAGTCTTACTTTTCTTGATCAGAAATTCAAAGGGCTAATTGGCGCCCTGAAAGGAGAATAGTCATGGGATTGTACGATGTCTTCAGTATTTCCGGTTCCGCCATGAGCGCTCAGTCTGTTCGCCTGAACACCGTGGCCAGCAATCTCGCCAATGCGGACACTGTCAGTTCCAACCCTGATGATGCCTACCATGCGCGGCAGCCCGTCTTTGCAGCGGTGTTGTCTGTGCTCAATGGTGAGAAACAGGCCGTTGGCGTGAAGGTCGCCGGTGTCATCGAAAGTGATGCGGAAATACCGCGGGAATACCAGCCCAATCATCCCATGGCTGATGCGGACGGTTATGTCTACAAGGCGAACGTGAATTCCGTGGAAGAAATGGCCAACATGATTTCCGCCTCGCGTTCCTATCAGAACAACGTGGACGTACTCAATACATCCAAACAGCTGTTGCTGAAGACCCTGAGCCTGGGTCGCTGAATATACAAAGGTAATAACCATGATAAATGAAACCAACACCAACAGCGCCCTTGCCGCCCTGCAGGGGCCACCCGAGACAAAGGGTAGCGGGCGTTCGAGTTCGGATATGGGGCAGCAGGATTTCATTGCACTGATGCTGGCGCAAATGAAGAACCAGGACCCGACCAAGCCACTGGACCCCAATGATTTCATGAGCCAGCTGGCGCAGTACTCCACCGTCAGCGGTATCCAGGAACTGAAGCAGTCATTCGATGCCATGGCGGCGATGCTGTCCACGGACCAGTCGCTGAAGGCAACCGGCATGGTGGGCCATGACGTGATGACGCCTGGCAACACCGGTGTTCTTGAAGAAGGTGGCAATGTTGCCGGGCAGGTACTGCTCGATTCGAGCGTTACCGATCTGAACATAAAAATATACGATGCCCAGGGATCCCTGATACGCACCATTCCCATGGGTGGACAGGGTGCAGGTGCAGCGCAGTTCAAATGGGACGGCTTTGCAGAAGACGGCAATCCTGCGTTGCCTGGCAACTACAAACTGGTTGCCGAAGTCGAGGTGGATGGCAGCGTACAGGAAGCTGCCATGGAAGTGCGCAGCAGGGTAGAGAGCGTCAGCCTCAGTCCCTATGGCGGCATCCTGCTCAATCTCGACAACGGAGATTCCATCTCCCTGGATGCCATCCAGACCATCATGTAAACAAATTACTACAGGAGAAATAGTATGTCATTCAATACAGCACTGAGTGGTATTCGGGCCGCATCCGGCGATCTCAGCATTATCGGCAACAATATTGCGAATGCGAATACCACGGGTTTCAAGGGTTCCCGGGCAGAGTTTGCAGATGTCTATGCAGCCAGCCTGATGGGAGCGCCAGGTACTGCCATCGGTCAGGGTGTGCGTTTGCAGGGAGCAGCCCAGCACTTTGGCCAGGGCAACATCTCCTTCACTGGGAATGCACTGGATCTGGCCATCAATGGCCGGGGATTCTTCCAGCTTTCTGACAACGGCGGCGCCTCTGTCTACTCCCGCGCCGGGAATTTCCATCTGGACCGGGACGGATACATCGTGAACAGCGAAGGCTTGTTCCTCATGGCGAGAGGCGCGGACGCCAACGGCGCCATAACCGGCGGCATTGGTCCCATGCGGATCGATACCTCTTATGCGCAGCCAAACCCCACCAGCGCATTGAACGCCAATCTGAACTTCGATGCACGTGAATCAGAAACTGACAGCTCCTGGGCGCTTATCGGTGGTGTTCCCGATCCTGCAGGCTACAACTCCAGCACCACCACTTCGGTGTATGACAGCCAGGGCAACCCTCATGATATTACCCTCTACTACAGCAAGCAGGACCCGGCCGCCAACCCTAACTCCTGGACGGTAAGAACCATGATTGATGGAGCGGTACAGGATACGACAACGGTGGTGTTCAATGATGACGGTTCCTACAGCAGTCCGGCCAGCATCAATATCAACTGGAACCCCGGTGGAGGTGCAACACCCGGACAGGCGATTACCGTGGATCTTTCGAAGAGTACCCAGTATGGCAGTGATTTTGCGGTGAATTCCGTCTATCAGGATGGTTTTTCCACAGGACAGATTCTGGGTGTGGATATCGACCAGGAAGGTATGATTTTCGCACGTTACACCAATGGTCAGTCACGCAGTATCGGTCAGATGGTACTCGCCAATTTTGCCAATGAGCAGGGCCTGCAGCCGCTCGGTGACACTTCCTGGGCAGATACCTTTGCTTCCGGTCCTCCCGTCGTTGGTGCGCCGGGTACTTCCGGGCTGGGTGGTATTCAGTCTGGTGCCCTGGAAGAGTCCAATGTGGATCTCACAGAGCAACTGGTCAAGATGATCGTTGCCCAGCGCAATTTCCAGGCGAATGCCCAAACCATACAGACCGAAGACACGGTCACACAAACCATCATCAACCTGCGTTGATCAGGATAGGCCATCATGGATCGCATGCTCTATATCGCTATGACCGGTGCCAGGGAAACCATGACTTCCCAGGCGGTAAACACCAACAATCTGGCTAACGCCAGTACAACGGGTTTTCGTGCGGACATGGAATCTTTCCTGAGCAAGCCCGTTCAGGGGCCAGGCTATCCCGATCGCGTTTACGCCACCATCGGTGGTGCGGGCGTGGACCTCAGTGGCGGCTCTGTGCAGAGCACCGGGAGGGAGCTGGATGTGGCGGTCAAGGGTGAAGGCTGGATAGCAGTGCAGGCGCCCAACGGCAGTGAGGCATATACCCGTGCCGGTGATCTGCAGGTGGACAGCTTCGGTATTCTCACCACCGGCGCCGGTTTTCCGGTGCTGGGTGAGGGAGGCCCCATCGCGGTTCCACCCAACGGCAAACTGGATATTGCCCAGGATGGCACCATCACCGTGCAGCCACTGGGTCAGGGTGTCAATGCACTGGCTATCGTGGACAGAATCAAGCTGGTCAATCCCTCTCCTTCGGGGCTGACCAAAGGTGAAGATGGCCTGATGCGTTTGCGCGGAGGTGCGCTGGCCCAACCTGATGCCTCTGTGCAGATCGTATCCGGTGCGCTTGAGTCGAGCAATGTGAATGCCGTGGAATCCATGGTCCGGATGATAGAACTGGCACGCCAGTTCGAAACCCAGGTCAAGATGATGAAGACGGCGGAAGACAATGACCGTGCTGCTGCTGAACTGATGCGTATGAGCTGAGCGGGATGCAACACCGCTGAACGAACAGGAGAAAGAAGATGAATCCGGCACTATGGATCGCAAAAACAGGCCTCGAAGCGCAGCAGACGCGCATGGCCAATATTTCAAACAATCTGGCCAATGCCAGTACCAACGGTTTCAAGCGTTCCAGGGCGGTTTTTGCTGATCTGCTGTACCAGAACCTGGCCCAGGTGGGTGCGCAATCGTCACAGGATACGCAACTGCCTTCCGGCCTGAACCTTGGCACCGGCGTGCGCACCGTGGCGACAGAAAAACTGTTTACCCAGGGGAATATCGTGCAAACCGGCAATGCTCTGGATGTCGCCATACAGGGACGTGGTTTCGTGCAGGTATTGATGCCTGACGGATCCCTGGCCTACAGCCGGGATGGCACCATGCAGATGGATGCCCAGGGGCAACTGGTGACATCCATGGGCTATCTGGTGCAGCCGGGCATCAGCATTCCCCAGGATGCCCAGAGTATCACCATCGGCTCTGACGGTACGGTTTCGGTGGTTTCTGCGGGTTCGTCACTGCCTACCCAGGTGGGCAATATTCAGCTGGCGGATTTCGTGAATGCTGCCGGTCTGCAGGCTATCGGTGACAACCTCTTTCTGGAGTCCGGAGCGAGTGGTGCTCCCCAGGTGGGCACACCGGGTTTGAATGGCCTGGGCACGCTGATACAGGGCTCACTGGAAAGCTCAAACGTGAATACCGTGGAAGAGCTGGTCAACATGATCGAAACCCAGCGCGCTTATGAAATGAACTCCAAGGCGATTTCTACAGCAGATCAGATGCTGCAGTACGTCAACAACAATCTGTAAGGAGATACAGTCATGCATCATTCACTGCGTCAAAGCGGCTTTTTGCTCGGCATGGTATCGCTGTTGCTGCTGGGTGGATGTGCAATCCCGGAAAGAGGGGAGCAGACCAGCTACACCGCCACCCAGCCTCTTTATGCGCCCCCACCGCCACCATCCAATGGTGCTATTTATCAGTCAGGCAGTGCGCTGGTGCTGTTCGAGGACATCAAGGCCCGTCGGGTCGGCGATATTCTCACGATTGTGCTCAATGAGCGTACCAATGCGGAAAAGAAAGCTGACACCTCGGTAGACAAGTCATCCGAGTCGAGTATCGGTGTTCCGAAACTGTTTGGTCAGACAGTACCGGAGCTTGAGAACAGTGTCAGTGCCGGACACAAGTTCGAAACCGAAGGTGACAGCAAACAGAGTAACAAGCTGGAAGGCAGTATTGCCGTCACCGTGGCCCGGGTGCTGGCAAACGGAAACCTCGTGGTACAGGGTGAGAAGTGGATCACCATCAACCACGGTGAAGAGTTTATCCGCATACGGGGCATTGTGCGGCCAATGGATATCGGGCCGGAAAATACCATCTCTTCTACAAAAGTAGCGGATGCACAGATTCTGTACAGCGGCAAAGGCAGCCTGGCCCGGGCCAACAAACCGGGCTGGCTGACGGAATTTTTCCTCAGTCCATTGATGCCATTCTAACGTGGCGGGAAAAGGCAATAACATGAAAACGATTTCCATCGCATTCCTCCTGGCGGCCGTGTTTCTCACGGTGCCGGTTCAGGCAGAGCGCATCAAGGACATCGCTTCGGTGGCAGGCGTGCGGGAGAACCAGCTGGTGGGCTACGGTCTGGTTGTCGGTCTCGACGGCACGGGTGACAAGACCAGCCAGACTCAGTTCACGGCCCAAAGCCTGAAGAGCATGCTGGCCCAGCTGGGGGTTGTTGTACCGCCGGGTGTGAATCCCAAGCCGAAAAATGTAGCCGCGGTGATGATCAGTACCAGCCTGCCGCCATTTGCCAAACCGGGGCAGGCCATCGATGTGACGGTTTCTTCACTGGGCAATGCCAAGAGTCTTCGGGGTGGCACCTTGCTGATGGCGCCCCTGAAAGGGGCAGACGGCAAGGTCTATGCGATTGCCCAGGGCAATCTGGTGGTCGGTGGCCTCGGCGTGGAAGGCAGTGATGGCTCCAAGGTTACCGTGAATATTCCCAGTGTGGGACGCATCCCCAACGGTGCAACCGTCGAACGGACAGTATCCACGCCTTTCACCAGGTCAAACAGGGTGGTGCTC
>DRLF01000111.1 GCA_011051425.1 Thiolapillus brandeum
CTCCGAATTCCGGGACATGGAATAGCAGCTAACTTTCATGAATCCGCTGACCATACCCCTGATAATGGAAAAACCCGTCTCCGTAGGTCGGACTTCAGTCCGACATTTCTCCATTGTGGCAGCTGTTGTCGGGCTGAAGCCCGACCTACGGAGACGGGTTTTTCCATCATCAGGGGTGTGGTCAGCGGATTCATGAAAGTTAGCTGCTATTCCATGTCCCGGAATTCGGAGACGCGGATGCGTCCGTTGACCATGCGCGACTCGCGTTCCATGAGCTTGTTCATCTTGTCCCAGAAGGCCTGGTTGAGGTCGAATTCTGCTGCGATGCCGGTACCCATGAGCAGGATCAGCAGGTCTGCCACTTCCTCTGCAAGTAAGTGCTTACTTTTTCCCTTGGTCACACAGGACGAGATTTCTCCCAGCTCCTCGGCCATCAGCGCAACCCGGTAGTTGAGCTCCTCGCCACCGGTGTTCTTGAAATCGTGCTTGTCATGGAAAGCCTGCACGGCTTTCATCATTTCCTTCCAGGAATCGTTTTCTTCTGCTTTCATGTACAGGTTCTCATTGCTGCAGGCGGGAAATGTCGGCGACTTGCAGGAACAGATTGGCCAGTGCCTGCAGCAGGGCCAGGCGGTTGCGCCGCAAGGCGGCATCGTCCACGTTGACCATGACGTCGTCGAAAAACTTGTCTACCGGTGTACGCAGTTCCGCCAGTGCCGCCAGGGCGGAGCGGTAGTCACCGCCTTTCAGGAAAGGGCTGATTTCCTGCTGCTTGGCCTGCAATATCTCGAACAGGGTCTTCTCGGTCTGGTCCTGCAGCAGCTGAGCATCCACCTGGGGTGGAATCTCTTCGTTGGATTTGCGCAGGATATTGCGTATGCGCTTGTTGGCGGCTGCCAGGGCTTCCGCTTCGGGCAGTTCGAGGAAGCTGCTGACGGCCTGAATGCGGGCATCCAGATCCGGCAGGGTCCGGGGCTTGACCGCCACCACGGATTCGAACAGCTGGCTGGAGACGCCTTCGTCGGCCAGCAGTACCTTCAGACGTTCCATGAGGAAGCTGTATACGTCGCTGGCCACGTTATCCCCGGTGATGCGATCCTGCAGGGAAGCTACGGCAGTATCCAGCAATTCCCGGATATTCAGTGTAAGTGAGTGCTCACGTATAATACGCAGCGCTCCCAGGGCCGCCCGCCGCAGAGCGAAAGGATCCTTGTCGCCCGTGGGTTTCATGCCGATGCCGAAGATACCGCACAGGGTATCGGTCTTCTCCGCCAGGGCCAGGGCGATGCCCGTGGACGTTTGGGGCAGGCGATCGCCGGAATAACGGGGTAGGTAGAACTCCTCCATGGCGGTGGCCAACTCTTCGGGTTCGCCGTCACGCAAAGCCTGGTAGCGGCCCATGATGCCCTGCATGTCGGCGAACTCACCCACCATGTTGGTCATGAGATCGCAGCGGCTGAGCATGCCGGCTCTTTTGGCCAGGCTGCTGTCTGCGCCGGTGCGTTCCGCTATCCAGGCAGCGAGCGCCGCCACCCGCGTCGACTTGTCGTACATGCTGCCCAGGTCTTTCTGAAAGACCACGGTTTTCAGGGATTCGATGTGGTCTTCCAGCTTCTGTTTGCCGTCCTGCTCCCAGAAGAACATGGCGTCGGCGAGGCGGGGGCGAATCACGCGCTCATTTCCTTCGCTGATGACTTCCGGTTTGGGGCTGTCGATGTTGGCGATGGTGATGAAGTGGTTCATCAGCTTGCCGTCGGCATCGAACAGGGGAAAGTATTTCTGATTCTTCTTCATGGTCAGAATCAGTGCTTCCGGTGGCACTTCCAGGTATTTCTCCTCGAAGCTGCCGGTGATGGCAATGGGCCATTCGTTGAGAGCCGTGACCTCGTCCAGAAGGGCATCGTCGATGTCTGCGCGACCGCCCAGGGTTTCAGCGGCGTTTTCCACCTGGGATCTGATGTTGTCGCGCCGGGTTTCGAAGTGAGTGATTACTTTTCCTGCAGACTCCAGTTTGTCGGCATAGTTGGAAGGCGCATCGATCTGCAGCGCGTCCGGATGGTGGAAGCGGTGGCCGTAGCTCAATTCGCCTGCGTCCACGTCCAGCAGGCGGCAGGGAATGACATCGCTGCCCTGCTTGAAAAGCAGCCAGTGTACCGGGCGCACGAACTGGGCGTCCGAGCTTCCCCAGCGCATGCGCTTGGGAATGGGCAGCCGGTTCAGAGCGTTTTCGGCGATTTCCGGCAGCAGTTCGGCTGCGGCTTTGCCTTTTTCTTCCACCTGGTACATGAGCCATTCGCCTTTGTCCGTCTTCAGGCGGTCGAGCTGATCGACGGTGGTGCCGCAGGAGCGGGCAAAACCTTCCGCTGCCTTGCTCGGATTGCCGTCGGCATCGAAGGCAGCCTGCACGGCCGGCCCACGTTTTTCGGTTTTCCGGTTCGGCTGCCGGGTGATCAGACCTTCCACCAGCAGGGCCAGCCGCCGGGGTGCGGCATAGGAAACCACCTTGCCATGGTCCAGTCCGGCATTCTTCAAGCCGGCGACGAATTCGGATTCCAGGGCCGCGGAAAGCTTTTTCAGCGCTACGGGCGGCAGTTCTTCTGTGCCGAGTTCAAAAATCAGGTCCTGGGAACTGGTCATGACTTGTTTCCCTCCTTGAGCATGGGAAAGCCGAGTTTTTCCCGGGCGTCGTAATATGCCTGAGCCACGGCCCGTGCCAGGGAACGCACCCGCAGGATGAAGCGCTGGCGCTCGGTAACGGATATGGCATGGCGCGCATCGAGCAGGTTGAAGGCATGGGAAGCTTTGAGCACCTGTTCGTAGGCAGGCAGGGGCAGCCCCAGCTCAATGAGCTTGTTGCTGTCTTTCTCGCACTGGTCAAAGAGCCGGAACAGGAAATCCACGTCGGCGTGTTCGAAGTTGTAGGCAGACTGTTCCACCTCGTTCTGATGGAAGACATCGCCGTAGGTCACGGGACCGTCGGGACCGTGGGTCCATACCAAGTCGTAGATGCTTTCCACTCCCTGTATATACATGGCGATACGTTCCAGCCCGTAGGTGATCTCTCCCGTGACGGGACGGCAGTCCAGGCCACCCACCTGCTGGAAATAGGTGAACTGCGTGACTTCCATACCGTTGAGCCATACTTCCCAGCCCAGTCCCCATGCGCCCAGAGTGGGGGATTCCCAGTTGTCTTCCACGAAACGCACATCATGCACATGCAGATCCATGCCGAGCATCTCCAGGGAGCCCAGATACAGATCCTGAATGTTTTTGGGTGAAGGCTTGAGGACCACCTGGAACTGGTAATAGTGTTGCAGGCGGTTTGGGTTGTCGCCGTATCGGCCATCCGTGGGACGGCGGGAGGGCTGCACGTAGGCGGCATTCCAGGGTTCGGGTCCGATGGATCGCAGGAAAGTGGCCGTGTGGAATGTTCCGGCGCCCATTTCCATGTCATAGGGTTGCAGGATCACGCAACCCTGGTCGGCCCAGTATTGCTGCAGGGCGAAGATCAGTCCCTGAAAAGTGGAGACATCCGGCGAATTGCTCATGTGATGATCGGTATGGATTGACAAAAACGCCAATTATACTGCCAAAAGTACCGGAAAGGCTTTATTTTCCATGGGCGGAATACACGACTGCCAGGATTCTGCTGCACAGCGTCTGAAAATCTGTTGGGGCAGGATAAAAAAAACCGGGTACACGGGGAATGTATCCGGATTCCGGTATTTTTCAGGAAATACGGCTATTTTCTGCAGTCATATTCCATGGTATAGACAATGGATTTGTATCGGCCGTTTTTCGCATCACTGCGTACGGTAATGCATTGCCCGTCATGTCTGTGCTGCCAGTTGGAGTATACGTCCCGGCCGGATTTGCTGGAATTCCTCAGCACGTAGCCACGCTCCATGAGCTGATCTTCTGCTTCTCCGCCATACTGGCCGACAAGATCCTTCAGATGTGGTGGCGTCTCGCCTGTCTTGTTGCCAGGGTGCGCATTGCTGCCGCTGTCGGGGTCGAATGAAACAACGACGCGTTTGTGTTCCCACTTGTACTTGTGATTGCCATTCCCCCTTACCGTGCGTACTACCTTGTTGCCTTTCTGGTCTTTGAAGTGATTGGCCTGGTTCGCGGGACTGAGGCTGAAACTGCGGCCGTTCCTTAACGTGATAACGACATAACCCTGCCGCTGGGAGAATCTGCAGGGTCCGGAGGCTTTTTCCCGCAGTTCGCCTTTCTTGAAGAATTTGCAGATGGCTTCCGTGGAGTCCGCAAAGGCGACGGTTTGAACAGCACCCAGGCCCAGCAGGGCCGTGGCGAGTGTCAGTGTCTTGATAATATTCATGATATTCCTTTCATCCGGTTTGAGTAAAATGTCCTTATGGAGAGGTTACACCGCCTTTGACAGGGATTGCAGTAAAAATGTGTGAGCCGGATCTGTTTCCAGGGGCTTTGCAGTGTGGACTATTGACATCAAGGAGAACAAGAGATGTTAATAAAGCCCTTGTTCCTGTTGTCGGCACTGCTGTGCGCCGCTTTCCTCCCACGCCAGTATGCCCTCGCCGGCTGCGGGTCAGTCGATGATCCTGTAGGACTTCCTGATGACTTCGAATTCCTGGCGATACCTGTCCTTCTCACTGGCCTTGGCATACCAGCGCAGGAAATAGGCTTTGCCCTTGTGCAGGGTGAAGATCTCCCTCACCGTGCGCCGCTCACTGCCTTCGGGCGTATAGGAATAGGTGACTTCCCAGGCCGGATAGTCCGACAGGGTGGTCCTGGTGGAGGTCACTTCATATTCAGGGCCGATGGAGGTGGCGTCATACCAGGATTTCATGGCCTGGGCGTGAAACACATCCAGAGGGACATCGCTGGGCAACCTGCCTTCGAACAGATCGGAAATGGTAGAGCTGGAAGCGGTGATGCCGTCGTAGTCGTTTCTGGGCACCGGATTCATGTTGTAGGTGCCGCCGATGGTCATTTCCCGGTGCCAGTTTTCGGGCGCCAGCAGAGAAATTCCCAGCGTGTTGTTGGTATAGGTCGCATAGCCTTTGACATCGCTGGCTGAGTTGCTGCCGTAATCCGACACCAGGTTGCAGGCGCTGAGCAATAAGGACAGCAACAAGCTGCCCGGAAAGACGGCAAACCGCTTCACGGCTACAGCCCCAGCTTCTTTTCCAGATAGTGAATATTGGCACCACCTGCCTCGAACCCTGCATCACGCATAATGTCTTCCTGCAGGGGGATATTGGTGAGGATGCCCTCGATGACCATTTCCGACAAGGCTGTTTTCATGCGGGCGATAGCAGACTCCCGTGTTTCACCCCAGGCGATAAGCTTGCCTATCATGGAATCATAGTAAGGCGGTACCGTGTAGCCGTTGTAGATATGGCTGTCGAAACGAATACCCGGACCACCCGCGACGTGCAGCTGGTTGATCGGACCCGGACTGGGCATGAAGTTCTCCGGATTCTCGGCATTGATACGGCATTCGATGGCATGACCACGCAGGCTGATGTCTTC
>DRLF01000112.1 GCA_011051425.1 Thiolapillus brandeum
TCAGGGCGAGCAGGGTGACCAGGATGGCCTTGATCACAGTCACGCCGATGTAACGGTCTATGAGTTTCACAGCCGCCGTCCTTTCCAGCGCCGCCACAGGGACGAATAAGCCACTGCATCCAGCCGGATGAGAAGGAATGCCAGCAGCGCGGTGGTGCCCGGCACCCACCATACACCCATCCATTCAGGTGTAACGCCGTTGTACATCCATTTCTCGCCGAGCTGGATGAGGTTCATGTAGATGGCATAGATGACCACCGCCATGACCAGGCGGGCATAGACGCCCTGGCGTGGCAGGGACTTCGCCAGGGGAACGCTCAACAGCATCAGGGCAAACACCGACAGGGGCGCAGCCAGACGTTCCTGAAGCTCCGCCCTGAGCTTGATGTCATCGCTTCCCAGCAACAGTGAAGTGGGCAAGGATGCTCTCGACATATTCACCCTGTCGGCCACGACGTCTGGCAGACGGATGCCATAGCGCTGAAAACCTGCGACGGAAAACTCGGTCTTTCCCGGCACGCCCTCATAGCGGTGGCCATCCTCCAGCAGCAGGAATCTGCCCGGCGGATCATCCAGGTGAGCCAGCCTGGCCCGGCTGGCGACGACGATGCCGGGTTTGCCGTCCTGCACATAACGGACAAAAACATCCTGCAATGCGTCACCGCTTTTCTCCTCACGCCCCACATAAATCATGAAGCGCCCCCTGTTGAATTCGTTGAATGCACCCGGCTTCAGGCCGCCGATTCTGAACTGCTTCTTTTCCTGCGACTGCAGCACATCGGCATAGGCCAGTGACTTTGGAAATGCCTCCAGCACCAGCACCCCAACCAGCAGCGCCAGCGGCAATGCCGCCAGCAGGAAAGGACGATACAGGCGCAACAGCCCGACACCGGCCGAACTGAAAGCCACGATCTCGCTGTCCCGGTACATACGTCCCAGCACCCACAGCACCGAAAAGAAAAACGCCGGCGGCAGTATGAAACCGCTCACCTTGATCATGTTCAGCGCCACCAGCACGCCCATGACTTTCATACTGATCGCGCCCGCCGCCACCTGCCCCAGCAAACGGACCATGGCGTTGGCGAGTATCAGCAGCAACAGTACGCTCATGATCACCACCAAGGTCTTCAACACCTCTTTGATGAGCATTCTGTCAATTATGGAAAACAACCGGGGCACTCTTGGTGAGTCATGTCAGTCCCGAATTCTACCCGAATCCACTGACTGGGTGTTCAGGGCAAGCGGATAAATTTGCGCTGAATCTGCCCGCCACCAACAGGCCGGACCCGGAACAGCACCAAGCTGTGAAAATTTCATATGCGGCTTTTACTGTTCATGCGAAGCCGATGAATTGAGGGTAGAATTCACCCTGAATATTCACAACAATAATGGAATCCCCATGCACTATCTGACAAAAATCGCATCTCCCGAAACCCTCACCACACAATGCCTGATTCTCGGTGTGTTTGACGGGAAGCAACACGGCTCCAGCATCGACAGGCTTCCTGCCACCCCAAAGAAGCATATTCAGGCCACACTGAAAAAAGGCGACCTCGGAGGCAAGGCTGCCCAGTCACTGCTGCTTTACGGTGTACCCGGTTTGAAGGCGGAAAGGGTGTTGCTGATGGATCTGGGTGAACAGAAATCCTTCGATGCAAAAAAACTGGCCTCCGCCATGGGTGGTGCCATTGCTCTGCTCAACAAGAATGCCGTCAGAGACTGCGCACTGATGGTGCCGGAAGAATCAGCCGACATGCTGTATGCCGCTGGAAGAGACATAGCAATCAGTTCAGAGGAGCAGCTCTACCTGTTCGACCAGTGCAAGAGCAAGAAGAACCGCCCCAAGAAACCACTGGGAAAACTGACGCTGGTGGTGAAGGAGCGCAAGCAGCTCAACACGCTGAAAAAAGCCCTGAAACACGGTACAGCCATCGCCGCAGGCATGAACCTGGCAAAGGATCTTGCCAATCTGCCCGGCAACATCTGCACCCCCAGCTATCTTGCCGATACGGCAAAGCGGCTTGGACGCAAATCCACCAAACTAAAGGCTACCGCCCTGACAGAAAAGCAAATGCAGCGCCTGGGCATGGGCGCCCTGCTCTCCGTTTCCCGCGGCAGCCGTGAACCTGCCAAGCTGATCGTCCTGGAATACAGGGGTGGCAAGGAAAACAGTCGTCCCGTAGTACTGGTTGGAAAAGGCCTCACTTTCGACGCCGGCGGTATTTCCATCAAACCATCGGCCGGCATGGATGAGATGAAATACGACATGTGCGGTGGCGCGAGCGTATTCGGAACGCTGCAGGCCTGTGTCGATCTGGACCTGCCCATCAACGTGATCGGCATCGTTCCTTCCTCTGAAAACCTCCCCGACGGCGAAGCCAACAAGCCGGGTGACATCGTTACCAGCATGGCGGGACTCACCATCGAAATCCTCAACACTGATGCGGAAGGACGCCTGATCCTCTGTGACGCCCTGACCTATGCCGAGCGCTTCAGGCCTGCTGCTGTCATAGACATCGCCACCCTTACCGGCGCCTGTGTTGTGGCCCTCGGCCATCACACCACCGGACTTTTGGGGAATGACGACAAGCTCGCAGACGAATTGCTGAAGGCAGGCGATGACATCCATGATCCCGCCTGGCGCCTGCCCATGAACGACGATTACCGCAAACAGCTGGAAAGCAACTTTGCAGACATGGCCAATATCGGCGGCAAAGGCGCGGGCACCATTACTGCCGCCTGCTTCCTCGGCGAGTTCACGAAGAAATACAAATGGGCACACCTGGATATCGCCGGCACAGCCTGGAAAGGCGGTCATGAAAAAGGCGCTACGGGCCGTCCCGTTCCCCTGCTGACACAATTGCTGCTCAAGCGCTGCAAACTGGCTGAATGACACAGGTCGATTTCTATATCCTGCAAGCGGGCGGCCGGGGAAACCGTTATACCCTGGCTGCCCGTCTGACCGAAAAGGCCTGGTCATCCGGACACCGGGTGCTCATCGCCACCGAATCCGAGGAGGATCTGCGACACATGGATCGCCTGCTCTGGGTCCATCGTGACCAGAGTTTCATTCCCCACGGCATTCTCGGAAAAGCCGATCCGGCATTGAATCCGGTATTGCTGACCAACCCCGCAGAGGCCGGAGACGAACACGACGTACTGATCAACCTGTGCGCCAGCATTCCCGAATATTTCAGCCGCTTCGAACGCGTGGCCGAATGCGTGGATCAGGAAAAGATCGATGTCTGCCGGGACCACTACCGGTTTTACAAGAACTACGGTTACCAGCTGAACACCCATGACATTGGTTGAGCGGAGCCTGGAAAATACACGACTCCATGGATGGGGGAGATAGAGCGAAGCAGGAGCCAGAGCCAAGGAACACAATCTGCCCGTACATGACCTACAGGGATGTAGGGAATGCTGGCAAACGCAGGATGCAGTTGCCAGTGCCTGTACATGCGCCGCTCCTGCGCATGACCTCCAGGGAAAGAGGAAATGCTGGAACTGCCGGGAGCAGTTCCAGTGCCCTGCGCCCGCGGCATACGACCGCCAAGGATGGCGGAAGTGCTGGCAATGCAGGAGCAATTGCCAGTGCCGTACATCCTGTACATCGCCGCTCCTGCACATGACCTCCA
>DRLF01000113.1 GCA_011051425.1 Thiolapillus brandeum
CATTCCCACCTACGGCCAGGCGGAGGTCAAGGCCTTTGCCCGCGTATTTACCGGGCTGGTCTATTACTACAAGAATCCGGCATTCCGGGACGAATGGGACTGGCGCGATCCCTGGTCCGGCGCCATCACCACTCATCCCATGGTACCCGTAGAGGGCATCCACGACACGGGAGCCAAGACGCTGCTCAACGGGCAGGTGGTCCCGGCCGGTGGAGACACCCTCACGGATATTCGCGCTGCGCTGGACATCATCTTCCACCACCCCAATGTGCCTCCCTTCGTTTCCAAACAGCTGATTCAACGGCTGGTTACCAGCAACCCTTCCCCCGCCTACGTGGAGCGGGTCGCAAAGGTGTTCGCCAACAACGGCAATGGGGAACGCGGTGATCTCAAGGCGGTGGTCAGGGCCATACTGCTCGATCCGGAAGCACGCAGAGTACATCCTGCTACAGACAACTTCGGTAAACTGCGCGAGCCCCTGTTACGCATCAGCCATCTGTGGCGGGCTTTCGGCCTGACCAAGAAGACCCGTCATGGCAGTCTTTGGGAGCAGGAGGATTGCGGTGAAGGAAACTACAAGCTCTACTGGGTCTGGTGGCTCGATGCCCTGCAACAGCAGACGGGACAGGATATCCTGGGCGCGCCTTCCGTGTTCAATTTCTACCAGCCCGGCTTCACGCCATCGGGTCCGGTAGCCAATGCAGGGCTGGTGGCGCCCGAGTTCCAGATCGCTTCCGAAAGCTGGCTGACGGGCATCACTTCGTCGCTGAACGAACTGATACCGCCAAGCTGGTGGGACCCGGTTGAATGGAGCGTTCTCGACCTTCAGGACGAAGCGCCCTGGGGAGCATCACCCAAATTTCTCCTCAAGCGTCTGAACCTGCTGCTGCTCAACGCACAGATGTCACCCGCTGAAAACAATGTACTGCAGTCCCACCTGGACAAGGTCAAAGATGACGATCAGTCAGAATCCGTCGATGTACTGCGCGACGCCATTCTTCTCATCACCAATTCGCCAAACTATCTGATACAGAAATAAGGCCGGACAAATGAAAAAAACCAATTTGGGCAGGCGACGCTTTCTCGGCAACATGGCCGGCGCATCGCTTGCCGCATCCCCCCTGGGCATGCTGCTGTCCATGCGCAATGCCATGGCTGCCGACGACTACAGCAATTTCAGTGATTACAAAGCACTGGTATGCGTTTTTCTGCACGGTGGCAACGATGCCATCAACATGATGGTGCCCACGGAAACATCTGCCTACGCTGCTTATGCCAACCTGCGCGGATCTCTCGCCGTAAACAAGAACGAGCTGTTGCCCCTGAATGGCGTCAGTCACGGATTCCATCCCGCCATGCCCAGGCTGCAGGAGTACTTCAACCAGGGCAAGCTGGCCCTGGTGAGTAACGTGGGCAACCTCATCGAACCCGTCAGCAAGCAACAATACCTGGACTGGGAACAGAACGGCGGCGACAGCATCAAGCTGCCGCCAGAACTGTTCTCACACAATGACCAGAGCTTCTTCTGGCAGACCAGCTACGGCGCCACCACCTCGGGTTCCGGCGTCAGCAGCGGCTGGGCCGGCCGCATGGCGGACCTGATGGCCGCCAGCAACAGCAATCCCTATGTCCCCATCACCATCACCCTGGATGGGCACAGCCCCTGGGAAACGGCCGCGGCCACTTCCCAGCTCGGCCTGAACTACTGGGACGGGGTCAGCGGTTTCGAAGGGCTGCAGGCAGACGACTGGCCACCCTGGGCCAACGACCGCAACGCCACCTGGGCGCAGTTGCTGGCTCAGTCCGGTAACAGCAGAAATGCTCTGGAAAAGCAGATCGTGGAAGCCATACAGCGCACCCGCAGCCGGGTGAGTGAGGTTAAAACCGCGCTCGCACACACCTGGGACGAACCTAACAACAAGGATATATTCCAGACCACGTACAACAGCGAAAACGAACTGGCCGCCCAACTGCGCATGGTGGCCCGCATGATCTACAACCATGCCGACCTGGGCCAGAAACGCCAGATCTTTGCTGTCTCCATCGGTGGCTGGGACACCCACGGCTCCCAGGCAGGCATCCACCCGCAACTGCTGGCCGCGCTGGACGAAGCGCTCGACAGTTTCTACAAGACGCTGGTGGAAATGGATCTGCAGCAGCAGGTCACAACCTTCACTTCTTCCGAATTCGGGCGCACCCTGGGCGTCAACGGCGATGGCACCGATCACGGCTGGGGCACCCACCTCATGGTGATGGGCGACGCGGTGACCGGACAGCAGATCTACGGCGATCCCCCGGTCATCGAACTGGACAGCCCGGACGACATCGGTAACGCCCTGCTGCCCAGACTGTCCACGGAACAGTACGGCGCCACCCTGGCGCGCTGGTTCGGCATAACCGAGGCGGACCTGGATCTGGTCTTCCCCAACCTGGGCAATTTCAGTTCCCGGAACATCGGCTTCATGTCGTAGCGGTTTCGGGCCAGCAGCCGTTCACCTCAAATACCAACGTTTTTGTCACCCCGGCACGAGCCGGGGTCCATACCCCTCAATTTGCAGAGATTCCGACCTGCGCCGGAATGACCTTTTTCAAGGCGCCCCTCAGTCGAAATCGGAATAGACGGTCGTCGGATGAGGGTAGAGGGGCATCCTGTCCAGGTGCGGGCGGGCAGTGTATTTGAAATAGACGGCGAAATGATTTGGCGTGTAGAAGTCGCTGCGCTCGACCGACATGCTGGCGCCCACATGCAGATAAGGATTGACCCTGTATTCCACCACACCACTGAAAGCATAACCACTGCCGTTGCTGGCGCTACCTTCATAGAAAGGCGTGATGCCGGTCACCGGTTCCAGCCTTTCGGCTTCCGCCTGCAAAGCCGGATCGTTGGGAAAGAAAGGACTGTCATCGATGCGGGAATAGGAATAGGACACCGAGCCGCGTACTTCCCATGACCAGCGCTCCTTGCGGCCGTAGTAGCTGACAGGTACGGAAATGGAAGCATAGGCCTGGGGACTGTAATAGCCGCCATGGCCGAAAGTGAACTCCTCGAGATTCTTGTCGAAGTGCCAGGTCATCAGGTTCAGCCCTCCCCTGAGCTGGCTGTCCTCCTCATCACGCAGACGCCAGTAGACACCCCCCAGCGCCCGCAACCGCAGGTTGTCCGGCACATTCTTGCCGTGCAGGTCGTGAACACCCAGGCTGCCCCAGACGCCATAGGGACCGCCCTGGTCCCAACTGAGCCCAAGATGCAGGCCAGTCGCCACGACACCACCCCAGACCTTGCCCGTTTCCGCGTCTTTCATGCCCGAGTAACTCAGCATGGTGCTGGTGACCGGGCGTTGCGACAGCCCCAGGCTCCAGCCGAGTTCGCGCAGGTCGCCATCGATCTCCACGCCCCCAAGCAGACTGGACACACTGAAGCCCAGAGGCGAGCTGCCCAGGTCCGCCCGCCAGCCATCACCCAGGTAGCCGATGGCGACACCCGTTCCCCGTTCGACCTGTGACAGGGGCGTGGTGACACAGTCCTGCAGGCACAACAGGCCGGTACCGTATCGGGCGCGCGTGCGCGGCTTGCTCAGGTCCAGCCTGCCGGCATCCAGGCGTATCGGCGCCACATGAACCAGTCCCCGGCCACGGTACAGGGGCCATTGCCCTTCCAGAGGCACTTCCCAGGACTCCAGGCTGGATAGACCATCGGTGGCATCGCGAAATCCCAGATGCAGGCCGGAAAGCACGGCGGGACTCTGGCGCTGCAACAGGTTTCCCACTTCATCACGCAGTTCAGGATCGGTGGTGGTACGGGACCAGCGCAGCCATTGTCTGTCCTCCGACTGGGAATGAGGCAGCGCCATGTCCTTGGCAATGAGCGCCCGGTAGCTCGACAGCGCAGCATCATAGTTGCCGCTCCTGCCCTGTATTTGCGCCTGGCGGCGTATCAGCTGGTGTTCCGGCCCCAGTCGCACACGGGCCTGTGCCAGCAACTCCAGTGCCTGATCATTCTTGCCAGCGGCAACCAGACTGTCTGCCTGGCCGAGAACCGCAGCGATTTCCAGTTCACGGCGACGCTGCTGTTGTTTGTCATCGAGATCTTTTCGCTGATCCAGGTCATGGAGCACCTGCAGGGATTTGTCCGGCATGTCCATGTCATTCCAGGCAGAGGCAATGCGCAGCAGCATGTCCGGGTCTGCCTTGAATTGCTGTTCCATCTGCTGAAGCATTTCTGCCGCCTGCAGCGGTTCTCCCCCTTGCGCAAGCCCTTTCACCTGCTGCAGCTGCAGATTGCCCTGTAGCCGCTGCCGATAACGGCGCATGTTGGCGGAAAGCTGTTCATCGGGCAGCGCCTGCATCTGCTGCAGGGCCTCTTCGTCACGGTCGAGACGGGACAGCAGCAAGGCATAGGCATAGCGCATTTGCGGATCCCGTGGCGCCAGCGCAACGCCTTTTTCGAACAGCCCGATAGCCTGCCGCTTCTGCCCGGCATCGAGCAGCAAATGGGCCAGATCGAAACGCAGCCAGGGGTTGCGTGGATCGAGCTCCAGGGCCTCCCGCAAAGTTCTCATCGCTGCTTGTTTTTGACCGTTATTGCTTTGCCTGTCTGCACGTTTTCGAAGCAGCGAGGCCCGCATCACGGGATAGGCATCACCCAGTTCCTGCTGCTGGGAGGCATTCAGACCACCCAGAAAGGAAAATGCCTCGTCCAGCCGCTGATTGTCAGCATACAGACTGACCAGGCCTCTTATGGCGCTGGTGCTCAAAGAATCAATGCGCAGCGCCTTCCGATAGAGCTTCTCGGCTTCCGCTGCATCACCCTGCCGCAACCGGGTATCGGCCAGCAGCGTTATCCCGTAGGCACCCTGGGGATCACTTTTCACTGCTTTGCCCAGCAGCCTTTGTGCCTGTCCGAGATCCCCCTTGGCCAGAGCATCTTTCCCTCGTTGAATCAGTCCCCAGTACTCGGCGGTGTGCAACAGCGAGCGCCACTTTCCGGCATGCTCCGGCTCCAGTGCGATGGCTTTCTGTAACCAGGAGATGGCTTCACGGTAACGCGCCTGTTTCAGGCGCAGGTGCCCCAAAGCGCCCGCTGCTCTTGCCTGATCTGGCCACGTGGTCACTGCGGCTGTCAGCAGGGGTTCGGCGGCCGCCAGCTTCCCGTCTTCCATCAGCGCAAGACCTTTCCTCAATGCTTCAGGCAGGGGAGCTTCCTCACGGGGAGGGCTGGTGACAGGTGCCGTTTCGATAAACGTTATCCGTTCAGCCACGCGGGTATCGCCGGGATCCTGTTCCAGATAGGCGCGCAATGCGGGGAGTGACGCCGGTACCCTGTCCAGTCCCAGGACGGCGTTGCGCCAGCCTGACATGGCTTCGCGGCGCAGCTGGGAATACTGGGTCAGCTCGACAAAGGTGTCTATGCTTTCCTGCGGCGGCAGATCACGCCGGGCGAGATGGCGGGCCCACGCCATCCTGTAGCGCAGGTTACCCGGATAGGCCCTGGTCAACGTTTTCAAGCCCTGCCTTGCTTCTTCCCAGGATGCTGACTGCTGCCCCAGCAGATCCCAGTATTCCAGCGCCAGTGGAGAAGGTAACGGAGAAGGCTCGAACAGCTCGCGAAAAATCTCCAGCGCCGCGGAGCGCCTGCCCGCGCGGGCAAGCAGCCGGGCCTCCCGCAACTCCTTCCTTTTTTCGCCGGTGATTTCCAGTACCTGAGCCAGTGCAGCAGTCTGTACCGCTTGGGGATGATGCTTCTGAAGTTGCTGAAAAATCTTCTCGGCCTCCTCCCGCTTTCCCAGATCGATGTTGGTGAAAGCCAGAAGTGCGAGTCCTGCAGGATCGTCCGGCGCCACACGCAATCCTTTCTGCAGTGCCTGCAGGGCCAGATCATTGCGTCCGAGTGAACGCCAGAATTCAGCCTGTTCCAGCAATGATGCAGGTGCATTTCCCTCTGCGAAACAGAATCCGGCGACTGAAGCCCACAATGCGGCGATCAGTACCAGGTATGCCTTCAATCTTCCATACATGACTTGTTCCATTTTGGTAGCAATTGACCCCGGGGACCAAAGCGGTAATACCCCTCCATCCAGCCCAGTGCAAACAGGGACAGCACCTGGTCATAATAGTAGTCCGGGTGTTCCAGCACCTCGACTGCGTGTTTCTCTGCCTGAGCCAGGGCCTCTGAATACCGCAGTGACACCAGCAGCGGCATCAGGGCAGCAGAGAAACCCGCCGGACCGAAGTCTGTCGATATGCCGGTTTCCGTGTCGATGCTGCGGGGAGGCTTGCCAAGCTGCTTCAGCCTGTCTGCCATCGGGCGCAGCAGACTCAGCAGAACAGGCCGGTACGGCTCTTCCTCGTGCAACATGCCGGCCCACAGGTAGACACGGATGGCATCGTAACCACCCCGGGCCCTGTATTTGCTGTCGGGCAGGAAATCCGCACTTGCATCGTAAATGATCCAGTCAGGCACGAAACCGTGACGGCTGGTCCTCAGCATCATCACGGTGTTTTCCAGAATTTTTTCCCAGCCTCTGTCAGGCTGCAACTGCGCGAATCTGCGCAGCAGCTGCAGCGGCAGGTAGCTGGGATTCAGCCGCCAGCGCCCGGGTTGCAGCGCAAATCCCCGGGGACCGGGAAGCAGCATCAGCCCCAGCCCGGGCAGGTCCACACTCTCCTCTCTGAGCATGCGTCTTGCCAGGCTGTCAGCCAGTTTGCTCAGGCGAGGTCTGCACCACAGACGGCCGGCTTCGGCCAGCGTGTAAGCCAGCCAGAGATCGGCATCACTGGCGCTGTTGGCATCGACGACACTCCAGGAACCGTCTGCCTTGCGTCCCCATTGCCATGCGGGCAGATGAGATTCCAGGTCACCCTGCGCCAGGTTGTTTTCCGTCCAGCGCAGCAGTTGGTCGAACCGCGCCTGATCATTCATCACCAGCGCCATGAACAGCGCGTAGGCCTGGCCTTCGGAGGTCGTGTGCTGCCTGGGTGTATGAACGTCAATCACCCGGCCATCTCCGCTCACCAGACGATCCTGAAACTGCTGCCACAGCTTCCCCGTGGTATCAGCCGCGGCCGTGCCGGACAGCAGCCAGATCAGCAGCAGGAGCGGAGCCACCACGGCCTGAAACATCACTGGTCATCTTCTCCCGCTTCCATGCGACGCCGTGCGGCTCCCCTGAGAAGACGCCAGAGAATAAAGGCAACGATCAGGGTTACCACCACGGTGAGAGAAATCAGCAGCAGTGGATGCAATGAGAAGTAGAAGCGGATACGGTTCCACAGGGAAAGCTCGCCAACCACATAGGTGTTTCCAACCAGCACACTGTCACTGCTGGCTGCTTTTGCGCCACGGATAAAAACAGCGCTGCCGTGCATTGCGGACACCGCTTCCGGATTTTCCAGGGCATCCAGCAACAGATGCAGATTGCCGGGTTTGTTGGACATGAGTGCAACGACACTGCGTTTGGGTGTTTCCGGAGACTCGAAGCCCACGATGGCTGCCAGGGGACCGCCGGGTTTGACACGGGTTCGGGCTGCAGGAGAAGGATCCGGCCCGGTTGAAAACCCGAACCAGTCATACAGCGGCGTCACCACCAGCGACGGCGTACTGATGGTGCCCAGTTTACCCAGTGAGGCCGCAGGATCGATGCCCCATCGCTCCATCAGAGGGCTGGCAGCGCGGCTGCCGACGATCAGTATTTCGTGATCTTTCAGCTTTGTGGCTTCCGAAGGCGCCACGACCTGCAGGCGCGTGGCCGGAAAGCCTGTCGATTCTCCCAGGCGACCCGCCATGGTCAGCAGCGTACTGATCTCTTCCGCTGTCGGCTGCTGATCGAGGACGGCAACGGTCTCGGACAGATCCGCCAGGCGGGTGAAAGGGTACCCGGAATTGGCGAAAAAGCGCAGGTTGGGCAAGGCCGTGTAGTGGGGAAACCCGGTCAGGTCGATTTCAGAGTCATCATCGATGGCGGCCTGCAGATTGTCCAGCGTATGGTTGCTGCAACCGGCGTTCTGATGGTATCCGAATGAAAACTGGAACTGCAGCTGGTTGCGGTGTTTCATGCCAAATGCAGGCAACAGCAGTTTGTTTGCACTGCTCAACAGTTCACTGAAGAGGGGAATGGTGACACCTTCCTTGATACCTCCCTGGCCACTCTGGCGGAGATTGAAGGCTGTAAGAAACTGATCATTCAGTTTTACGGTAAGACGTGACTCGTCTGCCATGCGGGGTGCAGAGTAGCGGTATTTGAGCTTGAGGGGAATGCCGGCACTGCGCCATGTAAACAGATCATCTGGTATGCGCAGGTCGATGCGGATGGCGCCGGGCTGATGTCCCGAGACCTGCAATGCCTGACGGTTCCCGACCAGCTCGCCGAACTTTACCGGGCGATCCAGACGCACCCAACTGGGGGCGTCATAAGGCTGGCGCTCTTTCAGCAGCACCGAATCACTGACTTCGACACTGGTGCCGGAGAACGTGGCCTCCCCCAATACCATGGCATGTACAGCAGTGCGCAGATCCTTTGTGTCGCGCCCCCGGACCAGCAGCAATTTGCCCCAGCGGTTCTCCGGATGATCCATGATCTCGATCACTGGACCTGTCACTGGTGGCCGCTGTTCGAGAAACTGCGGCATCAGGTCATTGGTCGTAAAAACGATGCCATAGCGCTCCGGCAGGCGATCGACCAGTGCTTCGATGCGGGCGCCGCGCCACGCAGCGCGGATACCGAACCAGGAGGCCAGTTCCGCTGCGGCCGCCAGGGTTTCGTGACTGGCGCCGGCCGCGAAAATGAACGGGAGATCGAGACGCTGCAGATTCCGCGGATCAAAAAAGGGTTCAGGAAAGTAAGCAAGATCGGCAGCCTGCGCCACCGGCTGCACTTCCAGCAACAGCTC
>DRLF01000114.1 GCA_011051425.1 Thiolapillus brandeum
CGATTCCTTCATTTTCAATGGCTTGCAGCCATCGAAAATGGCGATGCGTCCCCGCATCGCAGAGGCAGCGTATTAACATGTTTTCCGGTAAAGGTATGCAGCCGCTGGGAATAGCTTGAGTCTCAGGGCTTTTTTCGTGTTAAAATTAAACAGTTTACTCCCTTGTAAAATTGATAGCAGGAGGTTGCCATGCCTTTTTACGAATATCGTTGTGATGCCTGCGGGCATGAGTTCGAGGCGATGCAGAAAATGAGCGACGCGCCCCTGAAGGAGTGTCCGGAATGTGGCGAGCCCAAGCTTGTGAAGCTGATTTCGGCATCGGGTTTCCGCCTCAAGGGCGGTGGCTGGTATGAGACGGATTTCAAGTCAGGCAAGAAGAAAAACCTGGCAGATTCCGGCAAGGGCGGTTCGTCGTCGGGCGGTTGCGGCGGTGGAAAATGTGGTTGTGGCTGACCTGAATCTTCGGATTTGCGGTTGAATTTGACACCCCGGGTTTCCGGGGTGTTTTCATTGTATATAACCTGAATCCCAGATTCAGGAACAATTTCAGGATTGGATTGATGCGTAGTCATTATTGTGGCGAACCCGGCGTTGCCGAGGTTGATGAAACAGTTGAACTTTGCGGCTGGGTGAACCGTCGCCGTGACCACGGGGGCGTGATCTTCATTGATCTGCGCGACCGCACCGGCCTGATCCAGGTAGTCTATGATCCGGACGTGGAAGATGTGTTCGCCACCGCGGAGAAAGTTCGTACCGAGTACGTGCTGCGCGTGAAGGGGCGGGTGCGCCGCCGTCCCGAAGGGACGGTGAACCCCGAGATCTCCACAGGAGAAATCGAAGTGCTGGGCAAGGAGCTGGAAATCCTCAATGCCGCCAAAACGCCGCCTTTCGTCCTGGACGATGATGATGTCTCGGAAGAGCTGCGCCTGCGCTATCGTTATATCGATCTGCGCCGCCCGGAAATGCTGGAACGCATGCAACTGCGTTCAAACGTGACCCGCTTGCTGCGCGAATACCTGGACAACAACGGCTTCATGGACATGGAAACGCCCATGCTCACCAAGGCCACGCCGGAAGGCGCCCGGGACTACCTGGTGCCCAGCCGTACCCATGCCGGCAAGTTCTTTGCTCTGCCCCAGTCACCCCAGCTGTTCAAGCAGTTGCTGATGATGTCCGGTATGGATCGTTATTACCAGATCGTGCGCTGTTTCCGCGACGAGGATCTGCGCGCCGACCGTCAGCCTGAATTCACTCAGCTGGACGTGGAAATGTCCTTCATGAACGAAGAGCAGATCATGCAGCACATGGAAGACATGATCCGTGGCGTTTTCAAGGGCGCCCTGGATGTCGATCTGCCTGATCCCTTCCCGCGCATGACCTATGCCGAAGCCATGGAGCGTTACGGTTCTGATCGGCCAGATCTGCGTTGCTCTCTCGAGCTCAAGGACGTGGCCGATCTGATGGAAAATGTGGATTTCAAGGTGTTTTCCGGTCCGGCAAAGGATCCGGATGGCCGGGTTGCAGCGTTGCGTGTACCCCGGGGCTGTAAGCTGAGCCGCAAGGAAATCGATGATTACACCAAGTATGTCGGTATCTACGGTGCCCGTGGTCTGGCGTACATCAAAGTCAACGAGTGGGAGACCAAGGGCCGCGAGGGCCTCCAGTCGCCCATACTCAAGTTCCTGCCGGACGAAGCAGTGAGCGGCATCATGGAGCGCACCGGCGCCGAGGATGGCGACCTGATTTTCTTCGGTGCCGACAAGGCAGCGGTGGTAAACGAAGCTTTGGGCGCTTTGCGCGTGAAGCTGGGCGAGGATCTTGGCCTCATGGAAGGCGACTGGCGCCCCCTGTGGGTGGTGGATTTTCCCATGTTCGAGTGGGATGCCGGCGCCAAACGCTGGACTTCCCTGCATCATCCGTTCACTGCGCCACAGGAGGCCCACCTGGGTCTGCTGAAGACCGACCCGGGCGCCTGCCTCTCCCGGGCCTACGATATGGTGCTCAATGGCACTGAGGTCGGTGGCGGCTCCATGCGTATCCACCGCTCCGAGGTGCAGAGCCAGGTGCTGGAACTGCTGGGTATCGAAGAGCAGGAAGCCCAGGACAAGTTTGGTTTCCTGCTGAACGCCCTGGAATACGGCTGTCCTCCCCATGGCGGCCTGGCCTTCGGCCTGGACCGGCTGGTAATGCTCATGGCAGGAGCACACAGTATCCGCGATGTGATGGCTTTTCCCAAGACCCAGAGTGCAGCCTGCCTGCTTACCGAAGCACCATCTGAGGTTTCGGCTCAGCAGTTGCGTGAATTGTCCATCCGATTGCGTGTGCCACAAAAAGAGCAGGACAGCCCTTCTTCCTGATTGAAACCACCGGAACCTTGCCCATGTTCTGTTGGCAAGGTGGATATTGCGTCAGCGGTATACCCCTCCGGCATAACAAAGCAGTTTGTGTATTTGCACAGACTGCTTTTTTTTAATCTTGTACCAACTTAGCAATTTGTGTCGCGAGTTTGACGGCGGCATGTCTGTCATCGATGGTCTTCCCGGCACCCATCATCGTTTTGACCA
>DRLF01000115.1 GCA_011051425.1 Thiolapillus brandeum
ATACCGGCCCCGGCCGGAGGCTCCCAGGCTGATCAGGGGATTGTAGGCTTGCCCCTTGGCATCCCGCACAGGAACGCCAAGCAGCAGATCCTGGCTCTGATCGCGGAAATAGGTATCCAGGGGCTGAAGAAAACTTTTTTCCACCCGGTCGGCAAATGCCGGCACTGCCGTTTCCGGCCAGATGACGAGGCGACTGTCGGGATGCGCCTTGCTTGTTTCGACATAGAATTCCAGCGTCGGGCGCAACTGGGAAGGCAGCCATTTCTTTTCCTGGGGGATGCTGGCCTGCACCAGGGTCGCCGTAAAAGGCGCACCATCCGGCGTCGTCCAGTGTATCTGCTGGAGACCCCAGCCCGCCAGCCAGATGAGAGGCGCCAGCAACAGCCACGGGCTGCGCCACAGGTTCAGCGCAGCCGCAGCCAGCGCCAGCATCAGGCTGACGCCGTAGACACCCAGCAGCGGCGCATAACCGGCAAGTGGCGTATCGATCTGGGAATAACCCAACGTCAGCCAGGGAAAGCCGGTGAACAGCCAGCTGCGCAGCCATTCCAGCAACACCCACAGAGCGGGATAGACCAGCAGCAGTTGCCGCACCTCACCCCGGAAGAAACGCCGCGCCAGCCAGCCTGCCAGGGCGGGAAACAGGGCCAGGCCGGCAGCAAACAACAGCGTCAGCAGGATGGCAAGGGGCAGGGATACACCCCCAAACTGGGCAATACTGTTGTGCAGCCAGAACACGCCTAAGCCCATGCAGCCCATGCCCCAGGCCCAGCCAATGCCAAATGCCTGTTTCGGAGTAGTGCCACGCCAAAGCGCGAACAAGGCAGCAAGAGAAAGCAGCGCAATCCAACCCTGGGAAAAGGGAGCAAAACTCAATACGGTAAGACAGCCCGACACAAAGGCGATCAGGCCGCGGTACGCGCTGTTCAACATGAACTACGAATCTTCCGTGGCACAGCGCTCGATATTCAAAAGACGCACCTTGCGGCTGTCGGCGCGTACCACGGTGAAACGGAAATCATCGATATCCACACTTTCCCCCCGCTGGGGCAGGTGACCCAGGGCATTGACCACCATGCCACCGATGGTGTCGTAGTCCTGGTCGTCGAACCCGGTGCCGAAAAACTCGTTGAAGTCCTCGATCGTCGTATGAGCCTTGGCGGTATAGTGGTTTTCATCCCGCTTGAGGATGTAGGCGCCCTCGTCGAAATCGTATTCGTCCTCGATTTCACCCACGATCTGCTCCAGCACGTCCTCGATGGTGATCAGGCCGGCCGCACCACCGTATTCGTCGATGACGATGGCCATGTGGTTGCGGCTCAGGCGAAACTCCTTGAGCAGCACGTTCAGGCGCTTGCTCTCCGGCACGAACACGGCGGAACGCAGCACGTCACGCATGTTGTAGGAAGGGCTGTCCTGGCCACAGTACTGCAGCAGATCTTTCGCCAGCAGGATACCCACCACCTCACTGCGGTCGTCACCAATCACCGGGAAACGGGAATGGGCAGATTCGATGATGACCGGCAGCAGTTCCTCCACGGGCTTGTCCCTCTCCACCACCACCATGCGCGCCCGGGGGATCATGATGTCCCGCACCCGCAGTTCGGATACCTGCAGCACGGCTTCCATCATGGACAATGCCTCACCGTCCATGAGGTGACGGCTGCGCGCCTGCTTGAGCACCTGCACCAGCTGCTCGCGATTCTCCGGCTCGGTCTGCACCAGGGGCTTGAGCAGCCGGCTGATCGAGCGGCGCAATATGGCCGCCAGGGAAAGGGGAGGTTTTGCGTTCATGCTGTTTCCCTGTAGGGATCCGGTATGCCCATGCTTTGCAGGAGTTCCCGTTCGAGGGATTCCATGCGCTCCGCATCCGCATCGTTCAGATGGTCATAACCCTGCAGATGCAGCATGCCATGCACCACCATGTGCGCCCAGTGATGCTGCACAAGCTTGCCCTGCCTCGCCGCCTCTTCGGCAACGACAGGGGCGCAGATCACCAGGTCGCCCAGATGATGGGAAGGCACTTCGGGGGGCGCTTCGAAAGGGAAGGACAGTACATTCGTCGGCCTGTCCTTGCCCCGGTATTCAAGATTGAGCTGCCGGCTCTCCTCCTCATCCACGATGCGAATCACCACTCCGGCACCTTCCTGCTGCAGTGCGGCCTGGGTCCATTTCATGAAATCCCTGTCAGACGGCAGATCCTTTTCTTTGCTGGCAATCTGAACCTCCACATCGGCCCTCATTCTTCATCACTCTCGTGGCGGTCATAGGCCTGCACGACCTTCTGCACCAGAGGATGCCGCACCACGTCCCGGGCATTGAAGAAGGTGAAGCTGATACCTTCCACCTGGGCCAGGATCTCGGTGGCCTGGCGCAGGCCGGAACGCTGGTGGCGCGGCAGGTCCACCTGGGTCACGTCTCCGGTGATCACCGCGGTGGAGCCGAAGCCGATGCGGGTGAGGAACATCTTCATCTGCTCCGGCGTGGTGTTCTGGGCCTCGTCCAGGATGATGAAGGATTCGTTCAGGGTGCGCCCGCGCATGTAGGCCAGGGGAGCGATCTCGATGACGTTGCGCTCCACCAGCTTGTGCACGCGTTCGAAACCCAGCATTTCGTACAGGGCGTCGTAGAGGGGCCGCAGATAGGGGTCGATCTTCTGTGCCAGGTCGCCGGGCAGGAAACCCAGTCGCTCTCCCGCTTCCACAGCCGGGCGCACCAGCATGATGCGGCGCACCTTGTCCCGCTCCAGGGCGTCCACGGCGCTGGCCACCGCCAGATAGGTCTTGCCGGTGCCCGCCGGCCCCACGCCGAAATTGATGTCGTGTTTCATCACCCGGTGCAGGTACTCCTTCTGGTGGGGGCCACGCCCGCGCACCATGCCGCGCTTGGTCTTGATGACGACTCCGGGCAGATCCGGCTCTGCCGGCTGCAGCAGCTGCTCCACCCCGGATTCCTGCAGATACAGATGCACGGCCGCCGGGGTGAGCACTTCGTCTTCCGTCGCCCGGTAGAGCTTCTGCAGCAGCTCCGCGCCTGCCTGCACCGCCTCGGGCGCACCAATGAGGCGAAAACTGCTGCCACGGTTGTTGATCTCGATGCCCAGACGCACTTCCAGCTGGCGCAGGTGCTCATCCAGCTGACCGCAGACATTGCGCAATCGTTCGTTGTTTTCGGGCTCCAGAACGAGATCCAGAGATTCGGGATGGTCAGAGGCCAGGGCAGTCGTCATACAGTCTTCAGGCGGTAGCCGCAGCGGGCTGATCCAGCAGTTCTCCACGCAGTGAATTGGGCAGGGCCTCGGTGATGCGCACATCCACGAACTGCCCGATGAGGGATTCGGGAGCGGCGAAGTTCACCACCCGGTTGTTTTCCGTACGGCCCGCCAGTTCCCTGGCATCCTTGCGCGCATGACGTTCCACCAGTACCTGCTGGACCGTGCCCACCATCTGGCGGCTGATGCGCTGGGCGTTGGTGTTGATGGCCTGCTGCAGTTCCGCCAGCCGGGCCTGCTTGACCTCGTGAGGCACGTCGTCTTCATAGTCGGCCGCGGGTGTGCCCGGACGGCGGCTGTAGATGAAACTGAAGGACTGGTCGAAGCCGATATCGTCGATGAGCGCCATGGTATGTCCGAAATCCGCGTCCGTCTCGCCGGGAAAGCCGACGATGAAATCGGAAGAGATGCTGATGTCCGGTCGGATCTCGCGCAGGCGGCGGATCTTCTGCTTGTACGCGAAGGCGCTGTGACCGCGCTTCATGGCCATGAGAATACGGTCCGAGCCCGACTGCACGGGCAGGTGCAGAAAGCTCACCAGTTCGGGCACGTCAGCATAAACCTCGATGAGAGAATCAGAAAACTCCACCGGATGGGAAGTGGTGAAGCGAATGCGCTCGATGCCATCGATGGCGGCCACGTAACGGATCAGCAGGGCAAGATCGGCGATCTCCCCGTCGTGCATCTGGCCGCGGTAGGCGTTGACGTTCTGTCCCAGCAGGTTGACCTCGCGCACGCCCTGCTGCGCCAGTTGCGCCACTTCGGCAATCACATCATCGAAAGGCCGGCTGATTTCTTCGCCGCGGGTATAGGGCACCACGCAATAGGTGCAGTACTTGGAGCAGCCTTCCATGATGGAAACGAAAGCCGTGGGGCCTTCGGCGCGGGGCTCGGGCAGGCGATCGAATTTCTCGATCTCGGGAAAGCTCACATCCACCACGGGCTGATGCTGTTCGCGCACATCATCCAGCATCCGGGGCAGACGATGCAGGGTCTGGGGTCCGAACACCAGATCGACGAAAGGCGCCCGGCTGCGAATGGCCTCGCCTTCCTGGCTGGCAACGCAGCCACCCACACCGATCACCAGATGGGGCTTTTCCCGCTTCCAGTCCTTCCAGCGACCGAGCAGGGAAAACACCTTCTCCTGCGCCTTCTCGCGTATGGAGCAGGTATTGAGCAGCAGCACGTCTGCCGCTTCAGGGTCGGTGGTGATTTCCAGCTGGTGAGACTCGCGAAGCACGTCTTCCATCTTGCTGGAATCGTACTCGTTCATCTGACAGCCAAAGGTCTTGATATACAGCTTGCCTGACATACATGTGCAAAAACGAAGAACGGCCGGAAATTGTATAACTTTCAGCCCAAAGCCGCCATGTTTATGTGCGGGACATACGGCATTGAACACAACAGAGTAGGATGCGATGAGGCACGAACCGCATCAAGAAGACGCGGGGATTTTTCGATGCGGTTCGCAAGCTCACCACATCCTACCAAATTCAGCCAGCACAAAAGAGGACGGAATGAGCCTGTGCCAAGCCCCCCCACAGGGCCGTCTACAGGCCAATCAGTTCCGCATGCAAACCACGATTCTCCACCCTGCCCAGCAGTTCCTGAGCGACAAGATTCTCGGGATCGTAGTCCACCAGCATCAGGTGCCGGGCATTTTCATGCACACAAGCGCTGTAAACGCCGTCGATCATGCTGATATCCCGCTCGATCTCGTGGATATTGGCGTCGTCCAGGTTTTCATCGATATGTATCAGAATATCGGTACAGTAGTCAGACATGTTCTCTCTCCTCGTTATCAACTCCCCTTGTCCATGTATAGACTACCGCCAGGATAAATCAAGGGTACAATGGGCTCATGGGACACAAGGCACGCAAACGCTTCGGACAGAATTTCCTCCATGACCCTCATGTGATCGACAAAATTCTCCGCACAATCCACCCCAAACCAGACGATCATCTGGTGGAAATCGGCCCTGGACAGGGCGCCATCACCGAACATTTACTCGCAGCGGCAAACCGGCTCGACGCCATCGAACTGGATCGTGACCTGGTCAGGCTGCTGGAGAACCGATACGGCAATCACCCGGGGTTTCGGCTCCATTCCGCCGACGCCCTGAAATTTGACTTCTGCCAGCTGGCCGATGCCGGGGAAAAACTGCGCATCATCGGCAACCTGCCCTACAACATCTCCACGCCCCTGCTGTTTCACCTGCTGGAAAATGCCCGCTGCCTGCAGGACATGCACTTCATGCTGCAAAAAGAGGTGGTGGAACGCATGGCCGCCGGCCCCGGCAGCAAAACCTATGGCCGCCTGAGCGTCATGCTGCAGGCGTATTGTCAGGTGCAGATGCTGTTTCCCATCGGAGCAGGCGCGTTCCAGCCTGCCCCCAAGGTCGATTCCGCCTTCGTGCGCCTGATACCCTACGAAAAACCGCCCTTTGCCATCGAAAACCCGGCACTGTTCTCAAAGGTCGTCACCCAGGCCTTCTCCCAGCGCCGCAAGACCCTGCGCAACACCCTCAGGGAATTGGTATCGACTGAAATCATGGAGAACTGTGGTGTAGATCCCGCCGCCAGGGCAGAACAATTACCGGTGGAAAACTTCGCCCGCCTGAGTAACGCAATCGCGTGAAACCAGCCCCTCTGTTCGACTCCATAAAACAGCCTGTCTGCAACAAAACAAATCGCTCCAAAAAGCACCTGTTCCTTTGATACAAATCAATCGAGCAACGTGTAAATCCAGCCAGCAATGCTTTCCCTGCATATAGTTAAAAGAGAAGTATCGTAAATAGCGTCTGAGAGATTAGATTCGCGAAACTGAAGGAGAAGGCCAATGAAAACACATATATCCATCCCGGGACTGTTCCTGTTGCTGGCAGCACCTTCGGCGGCATTGCCCTGGGGCATCACAGCCTCCGACAATCAAGGGGGCGGTTTTTTCGCCGATGCCGACGGTTCGGGCCAGGCCTATGTCGGTTCTGGTTATTATGGTATTGAGGCTTATGGCGATTCTGGGGGCGGTTATTTCGGCGATGCCGACAGTTCAGGCTATGCCTATGTCGGTTATGGAAATAATGGTATTCGGGCTTATGGCAATACCGTGGGCGGTTTTTTCATGGATTTGACCAGCCATTCCTACGCCCGTGTC